>CALEMD010000110.1 GCA_937902945.1 uncultured Erysipelotrichaceae bacterium
CGTACGTACTTATTGATTGCGTTGTGTTTCAGAAAATTCAGAAACACGGTAATGGCGGACGCCCTGAGAAGATAACCGAGAACATCAGACTTAAAGCAAAGAAGCTTAAAGCCTCTGGAATGAGTGTCAGGCAGATCGCCAGCATTCTTTCGATTTCTATCGGCTCCGTTTCTGCTATCACAAGAGAATAGATGAAAACCTGTTCAATAATAGATATTGAACATCTGCATTTTATAAGCTATTCCAACAAAAAATCCATCGGCTGAATTTCAGTCTGTGGATTTCTTGTTTTAGTCCCAATTTTCTGATTCTGTGAATTGCTCCCCCAAACTGTCCCCCAAGGATTTTGACTAATCCCCTATAAATTTTGGAGAGCCTTAAAAAAGCAGAGGCCGTATGACCGGTCCCCTGCTTGTCTGATAAATTGTGTTTCAGCTTACTTAGAAGCGCTAGCCATTGCGGATTCAACAGCAGCCATGAATGAATCAGCACCGATTGTGCATGATGTTGTCAGATCATTGACAGTGTTTGAACCTTCATCATTAGCTGTAACTGCGATGTTCTTAACATCATCAGCAGTCATGCCTACTACATAAGCTTCGAATGCTGCAGCCTGTTCATCCCATTCCTTCTTGATTGGGGATGTGCCAGCCATGCCGTATTCAGTTCCCTTAGCCTTCTTTGTCTTTGCAGCATCGGAAGCTGTTACAGCACCAGCTGCATCAAACTTGCCAGAATTCTGTGCGACATCGAGGTATGTGTAAACGATCTTTCCATCAGCATCCATAGCAGTTACATCATATGTAACGTTGGACTGAACGGAACCTTCTTTATCAGCAGTTGCATCTTTGAAGCTCATTGATGTGGAGATGCCCATGCCATAAGTTGCAGCGCCAGTTACTTCTACTGCATTGTCATTAGCAGCACTCAGAGCACTCAGCAGATCGCCGATGCCGATTGTGCATGATGTCTTCAGATCTTCAACATCTGCAATGATCTTGCCTTCATCGTTTGTTACTGTAGCCATGTTGATAACTTCATCAACAGTCTTGCCTACACTGTATGTTTCCAGTGCTGCAACCTGTTCGAACCATTCCTTCTTGATTGGGGAAGTTCCAGCCATGCCATAATCTGCGCCCTTCTCAACCTTTGTAGGATAAGAACCTGTGTCTTCTGAAGTGATGACACCCTTTGTGTCAAACTTGCCGCTGTTCTGAGCAACATCGAATTTTACCCATGCAATTGTGCCATCAGCATTGACAGCGACAGCTGCTACTGTTGTGTTGACCTGGATTGAACCATCCTTGTCAGCTGTAGCATCTGATGCATTGATTCCTGTTGTTGAACCGATTCCTACTTTTACTGATCCGGCAGCTGTTTCAGTAGTTGCTTCTGCTGAAGCTGCTGGTGTTGCTGTAGCTGTTGCTGTAGTGGATGAAGAGCATCCAACGAGCATGACAGCGCTCAGCAATACTGCAAACGCCTTCTTCATTTCTTAAAACCCTCCTGCAGCAAAATAATTTGCTGTAGGAATATGATATACCATTTTTCACTATTCATCAATGCTGATAATCAAAAGTTTAACAAACGCTTGAATTGCAAAACTTAACGCAATAGCTCTGTTGCGATGAATTAGTCCAAAGGT
>CALEMD010000111.1 GCA_937902945.1 uncultured Erysipelotrichaceae bacterium
GACTTGCTTCGCTATATCACAGACTGACTGCTCACATTCAACCGAACAGGGACCGCCTATAACCGCAATCTTCTCATGTCCGCCAATCTTCACTCCAGCCACATCAACCACTGTGTCTTCCGGATGAAACATACGGTTGGCTAGCTTATATGGTGCCGCAACGCGCTGTACATTTTCAACCCATTCATTCGCCTGAATCATCTGTTCATCAACACCTGTCGTATCTCCGACAAGTCCGAAAACATTGAAGTTCTCACCGTGAATCAGAGTGACTTTGAGACCTTTCGTTTCAAATCCTGAGATCAGTCTGTCTATTTCCTGCTGCGGTGCATTCTTTTTCAAAGTTATAATCATTTCCGTGTCCTCTTCTCTATAACTGTCTGATGATGCTGTCGGCACATTCTTCCAGAGTGCCGTTGTTCATTGCTATTGCATCACTGTACATTTCATACAGCGGTTTTCTTTCTGTATACAGCTTCTGAACAGCTTCTGTATTCTGACTCAGCGGTCTGTCCTTTGAACCAAACAGAAGTTCTTCTTTTCTGCTGATCAGAAATACTTTAGAATTGCTTCTGAGATACATCATGGTTTCCGCATCTTTTACTACGCCGCCGCCAGCAGCTATGATTATGCCGCTCTTGTTCGATAGATCCCCGGCAGTTTCCTTTTCAGCTCTGCGGAAATAGGTCTCTCCCTTTTTCTCAAAGCATTCTGGAATTGTCATGTTTATTCTTCTGACAATCTCTGCGTCCATATCATATACAGGACGATCCAGCTTTTCTGCTAGAATTGCGGCCACTGAGGACTTGCCGCTTGTCGGCATGCCGATCAGTACGATATTGCGTTTCCTGTACAGCAGTTCCCGTATGCACTTCTGAATATCTTTTGAATTGAGTTTCTTTCCGGTAAAGAATTCGTCTGCCAAGAACGCCTGCCGGACAAGCATTTCGAATCCCGATGCTGTAAGCAGTCCTCTTTTCTCAGCTTCCTGAATCATCAGTGTACGCAGAGGGTTGGCAACTGCATCCGCAGCCGCATACAGATGATGCATCCGGCTTAGATCAATCGGTGTGTCAGCTATGTTTGGCATCATGCCAACCGGTGTTGCATTGATCACGATCTCAAATTTTTCTTCATCTTCATACATCTGTTCATAAGTGATTGCACCGTCTTTGCCGGTACGGCTGACAATTGTGCATATGCCGCCAAGTTCTTCAGCCGCATGCCTGACAGCTCTGCTAGCTCCTCCGCTGCCAAGAATCGCAATCTGTTTTCCTTGAACCTCTATATGCCGTGATACAAGCATATCTCTGAATGCCGAACTGTCAGTATTGGTGCCAATCAGTTTCCCATCTCTATTTGCAATGCAGTTGACTGCCTGCATCTGAGATGCCGAATCGCTTATTTCATCAAGATACGGTATCACCATCTGCTTATAGGGAATGGTGACGTTGATGCCATCAAAGTTTCTTTCCTTCAGAAACTGTTCCATCTCATTTCGATCAAGGCTGTGATATGCATAGTCTTCATGAATGAAGAATGCATGTATATCGCGGGACCAGCTTTGCTTTAATGGATATCCAAGCAGTCCCAATCTCATGATTTTTTCCTCTGAAAGAAGATTGTTCCAAACCTCTGCATGAGCAGATCGCATAGCACAAATGCAGTCATGCTGTCCTGTACCGCAGCCGCCCGTACTGCAATGCAGGGATCATGCCGGCCATGAATGGATATATCTGTATTGCTGTTGGTTTCAAAGCTGACTGTTTTCTGTGGCAGACCAATGGATGGAGTCGGCTTGATTGCAGTTCTGAATACAATTGGCATGCCGTTGGATATGCCGCCATTGATTCCTCCGGAGTTGTTGGTCTTTGAAGCAATCTTTCCGTCATTCATTCTGAACGGATCGTTTGCTTCACTGCCCTTCATATCAGCCAAATGGAATCCGCTTCCAAATTCAATGCCTTTGACCGCCGGTATGGAGAACATTGCATGCGCCAGTTCACTTTCCAGAGAATCAAACGCCGGTTCTCCGATTCCAGGCATCAGTCCAACAGCGATTGTTTCCAACACACCCCCGACTGAATCCTGATGCATCCTCGCATTTTCAATTTCCTGTTTCATGCATTCAGCAGAAGCACTGCTGATTGCGGCAAAGCTGCTTTGGTTCAGAGCATCCATCTGGCTTTCAATAATATCCATCTCGAAGCAGTCATCATTGATTCCATGTATGCTTTGAATATGTGTAGCAACTCTGATTCCCTTTGTCCTGAGCATCTGCATGAATATAGCACCAGCTGCTGTCAGAGGTGCTGTCAGCCTGCCGCTGAAATGTCCGCCGCCGCTTGCATCCTGCCATCCCTCATATTTCATCTGCGCCGCGTAATCCGCATGTCCGGGTCTTGCTATGCCTTTCAGTTCATCATAATCACTGCGATGCACATCTTTGTTGTCTATGACAATGGCAATCGGTGTTCCTTCTGTATATCCATTGCGCACACCGCATAGAAAGTGCGGAAGATCTTCTTCATGCCTTGCAGTAGACAGTGTTCCCTGTGCTCTGCGGCGGTCCATCATCATCTGAACTGCCTGCATGTCTATTGGAATGCCGGCCGGCATGCCATCGATCACAGCGCCAATGCTGTCGGCATGGGATTCTCCGAACAGAGTCAGAGTTATGCTGCTGCCTATCGTGTTCTTCATCTTTCTGCCCTCTCTTCAATTTCTTTCATTGTCCACTTCTGCAGTTCGGCATGCCCTATTTCATTGACCTGTACAATCTGAACTGTGTCATGATCCGTTTTCTTGTCATTATGTATCAGGGAAACCACTGCATCTGCATCTGCTGCACAATTCAATGGAGCTTTGAGTCTTTCAAGCACTGCCTGCAGACGCTTTCTGATGTTTTCATCATTCAGTATCGTCATCATGCCCATGCCCACGCACTCACCATGATAATACTGGTCTAGCTTATAATAGCTTTCATAGGCATGGCCGAATGTATGGCCGAAGTTCAGCAGCTTTCTAACACCGGTTTCCTTTTCATCCTCTTCTACAATTTCTTTTTTCACCTGCAGAGAGCGTTCAATAATCTCTTCAAGGTGATCCATATAGTCATCATTCTCAAACAGTTCAAACAGTGCTGGGTCTTTGATCATTCCTGCCTTAACTGCTTCTATCAGTCCGTTATGCAGATGCCGTTCAGAAAGTGTAGTCAGTACATCGGGATCTATCAGCACCATTTCCGGCTGCCAGAAACTGCCGATGCTGTTCTTGACTCCGGCAAGATCCACAGCGGTCTTGCCGCCAATGCTTGAATCAATCTGGGCAAGTGTTGTTGTCGGTATATTGATATATCGTATTCCCCGCATATAGATGGAAGCCGCAAATCCTGCAATGTCGGTAACCACTCCTCCGCCCAATGCAATAATCTTATCGCGGCGGCTGACATCATGCTTCAGCATATCTTCAAGGATTTCACTGCAGACCTTAATTGATTTCGATCTTTCACCCTGTTCAATGACATGCATGTGAGCATCTGGATACTGCTTCTGCAAGGCATCTCGCCACTGCTGAGGGACTCCGCTGTCACTGACAAGAAACGGATGTTCGGCATCCTGTATTATTTCAGACACATGATAAAGCAATCCATGTCCCATACGGATTTCATACATATTCTGACTTGTTCTGACATTCATTTTCATACTTCGTCCTCACTTTTCATAAAAAAACCATATGGCATTATCCATATGGCTTTCAATTCTTTCCAATAGATAACGCCTGAATCCAAAATGGACAGTTATCTATGCACTGTCCTGCTCATCTAAAGGTAAAGTAATATGTCTTGGAAATATGATTTTTCATAAGTATGAAATTAATATACACCCGATGCGTCCATCATTCAAGGAAAACACAGCCGAAGTTCAGCCAGCATTTCTGTCCGCCGCCTTATAGCAGCCGATCAGAAGATCAGAAACACAGGATTCATGCATCTTTGTTAAAATCTTCTGCATCTTCTCATCCTCAGTATTGCCGGTAAAGTCAATATAGAAGCAGTACTCAAATACCTTTCCCTGAATAGGTCTTGATTCCAGCTTCAATAGATT
>CALEMD010000112.1 GCA_937902945.1 uncultured Erysipelotrichaceae bacterium
CAGTCTTATCAAATACCCATATACCAATCGCAATGCTGTATAAGATATCACCCAGTTTTGAAAACAGATTTCCCTGCCAAAGCAGCAGGAAATTTCTGTTGAAATACTGCGGCTTATGCATTTGACTCTGTGGTCTCCATATGTCTCTTGATAATCACTCTGATTATATCGGCCGCCAGCTTCGGATCTTCATTGCAGACCACATATTTATACTGCCCAATCATTTCCATTTCACGGTTTGCTTTAGCGAGTCTCTGCTGAACAATCTCTTCCGGTTCAGTGTTTCTGCCGCGGATTCTCTTTTCAAGTTCTTTCATTGAAGGCGGAACAATGAATATGGTTAAAGCGTCTGGGCATTTCTGACGTACTTGAATGCATCCCTGAACTTCAATTTCAAGAAGAACATTCTTTCCCATTTCTCTAAGCATTTCCACTGTTTTCAGCGGTGTCCCGTAATAATTGCCTACAAACTCTGCATACTCAAGAAGCTCACCTTTTTTAACAGACTCTTCAAACTCTTCTCTAGTGACAAAGAAGTAATTCTTGCCATCAACTTCTCCAGGTCTTTGCTGCCTCGTTGTCATTGAAACAGAATATGCGAGTTTCAGATCCGGATCTTTAATAAATTCTTTAAGAACTGTTCCCTTGCCTACACCTGAAGGACCGCTCAGTACAACCAATAACCCCTTATTCATAGTTTGCCCATCCTTTGTTATATATACTTTAACCGTCCGGAATGGGATAGTCAATTATGGTATAATGCGAATATTGAAAAGAGGAATACTATGGCTCTCGATGGCATACTGCTGCATAAAATCATACCCGAAATAGAAACTGTACTGCCCTGCCGCATACAGAAAATATATGAAATTTCTTCAACGGAAATTCTTTTTCAGATTCACACAAGCGAAGGCAGAAAACAGCTTCTCATTTCCTGTCATTCTCTTTACAATCGTATTCTGCTTAGTAAGAGAAACTATCCGACACCTAATGAACCCGGCAACTTTGTCATGGTACTTAGAAAATACCTTGAGGGTGCAAGTTTGGAATCTCTTCATCAGGGAGACTTAGACAGATGGTGTGCATTCAAAGTTCGCAGGCATAATAATCTAGGCGATCTTGAGTATC
The DNA here is from genome assembly GCA_937902945.1 of uncultured Erysipelotrichaceae bacterium. Taxonomy (GTDB): domain Bacteria; phylum Bacillota_I; class Bacilli_A; order Erysipelotrichales; family Erysipelotrichaceae; genus Bulleidia. The sequence goes on from CALEMD010000112.1 coordinate 1,129, forward strand.
TAGATCTGTATGTAGAACTGATGGGCAAATATGCCAATGTTATCCTCGTGGATCAGAATGGCCGCATCATTGATGCGCTGAAACGCATTCCTCCATTTGAAAACTCACGCAGAACCATTCAGCCGGGTTCTCTTTTTACGCTCACTCCTGCACAGGAAAAGAAGAATCCCTTTACTGATCAGACCATTGATCCCTCACAGACACTCACAGCGCAGTTTTCAGGTTTTTCACCGTTTTTAGAAAGAGAAGTCCAATACCGACTGCAGAATGGTCAGTCATTTCATTCCATTATGGATGAAATCAATTCTTCTTCGCGTCTGTATATTGCCAATCAGGATAACGAAGCAGTCTTTCACTGCATACCTCTTACATCATTGGGCAGCTGTACAGATTATTCACTTTTTGAAGGTTTTGAGATTCTGTACTTTCACAAGGAAGAAAAAGAAAGAATCAAGCAGATAACAGGAGATCTGTATCATTTTGTACGCAAGCAGCTGAAGCATCAGAACCAGAAACTGCCTCGTCTGTTAAAAGAATTTGATGAAGCAAAGGACTGTCAGAAATGGAATAAATACGGTGAACTTCTCTATGCTCATCAGATAGAAGAAACAAATGGAAAACGAGAAATTGAACTGGAAGACTATGAAAGCGGATCTTTGATCAGAATACCTCTCGATCCGAAGCTGAATGGCAGAAAGAATGCACAGAAATGCTATGCCAAATACAATAAGCTGAAAAAAGGACAGGTATATCTTGAAGAACAGATACGTCTATGCAATATGGAGATATCCTACTTCACCGGACTTCTGCAGCAGCTTGATCAGGCTGATTTTGATACAGCTGCAGAGATGAAAGAAGAACTGATTAAGCTTGGATACTTAAAAGAAAAGAATCAGAAGAACCGCCGCAGGCATAAAAAGAATGAAGAAGGTCCGCATATAACGACCCTTAAGCTGACAGACAGCATTTCCATTTCATTCGGCAGAAACAATCTGCAGAATGAAGCTCTTACATTCCACAGAGCTCGAAAGACAGATACATGGCTTCATGCAAAGGATTATCACGGTGCCCATGTAGTCATCAATGACCCTTCACCTGATGAATCCGTACTGCGGCTTGCCGCTAATATTGCTGCTTATTTCTCAGCCGGCAGACAGTCATCCAGTGTTCCTGTCGTCTACTGCCCAGTAAAAGGCCTTAAAAAAATACCTGGCGCAAAACCAGGTATGGTACAGCTGTCTTCCTACAAAACTATTTATATAGATCCAGATGAAGAACTTCTAGAGAAAGCCGGAGTAGACATAAGCTAGTCACCGGCTTTTCCTTTCTGTGCAAGCATCGTCAGTTTCTGTACTTCTGCTGCTTTCAGTTTTCTATATTCGCCCTGCCGCAGTGTCCCAACATCAAGAAATCCAAGTTTCTTTCTTTCCAGTCGGATTACATTGCAGTGAAAATATTCCATCATTCTTCTGACTTCCCTATTTCTGCCTTCCTGGATAGTGATCTGGATCACACTTTTCTGCTTTGCGTCATTCACAGAAATCACGGAGACTTTTGCCGGTAGTGTCATGCCATCATCAAGCGGTATGCCTCTTTGCAGCTGCCGTATCTCTGATGAAGTAAGAATTCCTTGAATGGCTGCTTCGTATGTTTTTGAAATGTGGTGTGAGGGATGCATCATGAGATTGCTGAACTCGCCATCATTGCTCAAAATCAGAACTCCGGTTGTGTCATAATCCAGTCTGCCTACCGGATATACACGAGCATTGACACCCGTCATGTATTTCATTACCGTATCTCTGCCTTTTTCATCATGCAAAGAACAGATGCAGTGTTTCGGCTTGTTCAGCAGATAGTATTCTTTCTGCTGATTTGTGATCTTTCGGCCATCCACTTCTATGATGCTTCTGCCATCAGCCTTCATTCCTAAAGAAGCAGTCTTTCCATTTACTTTGACACGTCCCTGCTCAATTAGTTCTTCTGCTTTTCGACGTGATGCAATTCCCGCCTGAGCAATCAGTTTCTGTATTCTTTCCATCTTCCCCCCTAATGCAGATTCTGTGTATGTCCCCAGAAACTGCTTCCTGCCTTTGAATAATCATTCTGAATCATGACCGGTATATCCGCAAAGTGCTTATCTTCCTTGCATAGTATGCGGCAGGCATTCAGGCGTTTTCTGCCATCTGCACATTTATAGCCGTTTGCCGTGTGAATTACATGTACAGGTATAGCTATGCCCCGCTGTCGGATACTTTCTATCAGTTCAGCGTTCGGAATCATCTCTTCAAATTCTATCTCATCGATATTAATCATTGTGTTGATCATTGTCTGCCTCTGTCTTTTCTTCCGTTTGCCGAATCTGATGTCTTTTGAGAATCTCATTTCTTCTTTTTCTTTTTTTCAAGTACAGCAGAATTACAATTGCCGCTGCTGCTAACACTGTTGCAGCCGTGCAAAGCGCAATTGTCTTCTGCATATCAGAAGAACTGCTTTCAGCGGTTACTGTTTCTGCAGGATCAATTCCAGCATACGTGTTGGATGTGCGTCTGTATGCAAGAAGGTATTCACCGGTGCCGTATGCCATGAATGATATAGCAGAATCACTCTGCAATGTATAGCATTCGGTAATATCACCATCTTCTGAATCATAATAGTATACCGTGAAATATGCATCTTCTGCACTGTTTTCAGGAATATCCATAGAAAACACCAGAGGTTTTTCACTGTGGACTGTCTCTCCATTTTTTGTGATTGTTATTTTGAAATAAACAGATGCTTCGTCATTCTGTCCTTTGCATACTTTATTCAGCAGTTTCTTCGCATCAGCAGATATGCTGTTCTTATAAGATACGCGATACGTATCAGGGAAAATCTGATTCTTTTCTAAAGAATCACCTAGAGGAAATGACAGACAAAGACCTGAAACGCCAAGATTGACCGTATTGTCTTTCACAATATAGAGGATTTTTTCCTGATATGATTTTCTTAGAATGGAATCAAAATCTCTCAGCTGCGCTTGATTCAGATATGGCTGCACCTGCTCATCTATCTGGCTCTTCAATGAAAGTATGCTTTCAATATCTTCATTGCTGAGTGTTTCTGTATCTTTATACTGTTCAATCATTCCTACAATAGCGTTTTTGATTTCAGTGTGCTGGGCATCTTTTTCAGCAGATACAGATATTTCATACTGCGTACTGCAGCCGGCATAGCTTACAGTCACAGTCTGCTGTCCATCTTGAGACAGATCAAAGCCTAAAATCATGGAGGTTGTCAAAGCTGTGACAATTGAAGTGCCATCTGTATATTGGATTCGAATGGTTCCGTCTTTCAGATTGATTCTGTCATTGGTCTCGTATTCCGTTTCCGGCATTGTTTCTATAGCTATGCTTTCAGTATCCTTGTACTGGGCTGTAAATACAGTGTCTTCACTGATTGCACTGAGTTCTTTATCCCATCCAGTAAACAGCGCATGATCTTTCTGCGGAATACTGCAGGCTGCATCACTGCCGGAAGGAAGCTTATAGGAAATCATGCTCTCTCCGCTTGAAAACTCTCCGCCATCTCCATCAAATGTCACATTGACATACTGTACTTCTTTATGGCTGTCAGGATTCAGAAGAATCTGCACTGCATCTTTACGTATGTATCCAATGTCATTTTCAAGATCATAGTCGTATTCAAGAGCCACACCAGACTGATCATCTAAAGTAGCATCTGATTGAACTGCATACCACTCACCTGAATCATCGCTGAATTCTCTGAGGATGACAAAAGCATAATCAGGCATCTTCGATGTCTGATACAGCACCGTGCTGTCCTCATTTGGATACTGATATATGGAAATATTTTCTGCAGATGTCTTAATGCCAACAGTATATGCATCTCTATCTGCATAGCCAAGGGCCTCATCAAGCATCCGATAATAATATGCAGCCTTTTCACCCCAATATGGATCAGAAGCATAGCTGACATTCATACCGGCAGATTTATTGCCGAAGAATCCGCCGTGATAGAATGTCTTGCCTGGGTAGCAGTAAGAACCGGAAATATAATACTTTGCATGTGAGTATATGGAATTGGCTGTACTCAGATATCTCGATGCATTTTTTTCAACATCATTGTCATACGCCGCATGGCCAAAAAGATTGTTTCTTGTAAAGGAAAGCGAACTTCTTCCGAATGCAGATTCATTTGCACTCAAAGAAATCATCATCAATGCATTGGCGCCGTATTGGTACTGATTCTGATAAAAGACCTGTGCTGTGTCATAGTACTGCGAACGATTCAGCGTATCATCTGCACTGTCTTTATTGTTATCATTATAGGTATCCATCAAGGCATCAATACCCATGGAATCTTCAAATAAGGCTTCTATCTGTTCATAGGACACATTGGTTAATGTTCTATTGGATATATACTGATAGTAATTGTAATAAGGATCGTTCGGATTGACACTTGCTGTACGGACATCATTTCTCAGATCATCAATCATTGAAACGAAATTTTCCTGTGTATAGAAATAATGACCGTCATAGCTGTAATAACTAACACCCTCACTTAAGTATGCAGGTGCAGTTCCGACATTCAGAATGCTGGCATAGTTATCCTCTTCCATTGTTGACTTAATATGATGAAAGAGATTGCCGCTGTCAATTGCATAGCCGGATAGACGTGTTGAAATATTCTGAACAGGAATGATTTCAATGTCATCGATATCAGCCCAGCCTTTAACTCCTGACAGATAGAACTCTGCTTTTTCACCGCTGTCATCAGTATCAAGATATGCGGCATCCTTGCCATAGCATCCATTTGTATAATTGCTCTGTCCATTCAGATCATTGCTGAAAAGCACATTGTAATCACAGGCATCGGTACTGCTTATTGAAGCAATTGCATATTCTGCTTTGTATATTTTTGCATCTTTGACTATAGCGAGATTGTCATACTGATCCTTCAATGCTTCATATGATTTATCGGCATACTTGAAAGTGCTGTAGCTATTCAGGACAGTAGAGGATCCATAGTCTGCAAGATAATAATTTCCATCACTCGGAACCTCATCTATACCGGTGGCATTAACCGGAGTCCATTGGATGCTGCCAACAGCAAAAACTGCTGCCATTACTGCAGCTGCTGTTCGGGCAATGTTTATTTTCAGACTGCTCTTTCTTATCTTTTCTTTCATACGAAACTCGTTAGTATAGTATCATTATCTCGTCAGAAAATAAAATCACTTTCAAAATAAAACAAATGTTGATACTAAGAAAGGACAGTTTGCTTATGGCTAATCAAATCAGGGACGAGATCATCCGACAGCTTAAGAATCATCAGGATCTGCCCTATCGTGAATTCGCGAAGAAGCTTACACCAAATACAGGCAGAATCATTGGGATACGTATTCCTCTTCTAAGACAGATTTCCAAAGAAATACTGCTAAGTGATCCTGAGGCTTTTCTAGAGCAGACAAAGCATATCTACTATGAAGAAGACATTCTGATGGCAATGGTTACGGCTGGCATATACCGAACAGATATTGACCAGATGCATTGGATCAGAAAATGCACATCGATCATAAGCAACTGGGCAGTATGCGACACATTGGCATCAAGTCTGAATCATCATATGCAGAATGAGAGCGCACTGTATCAGTTTGTTCTTGCATGTCTGCGTTCTTCCTCAGAATTTGAACAGCGGTTCGGATTGGTCTGCTTGAAAACACTTTTCCTAATTCAGCATGAAGATGAAATACCTCTCCTTCTTCATTCTGTTCATTATAATGGATACTACTCACTGATGGCTGCCGCCTGGCTGATTGCCGAATGGGCATGCACCAATCCTGATGCTGCCTATGCATTGATTCTGGATTTTGATGCATATCCATCCATTCAGAAAAAAGCTATTCAGAAGATCCAGGACTCCAGACGAGATACGGAACTGTGACTGGAGTTCAGACGTGTGCTCTTCCGATCTGATCAGCAAAGCTGATTTGATAAATAGATACTTATTCATAAAAGCAGAAGCGGAAACAACCATATAACGCTGTCCATAGACTGCATTGTAGAAATGATATCTGCCGTTCCCTGTTTTTTGATATGCAGTATAATGAGCCCCTCTTGAGTGTATGTACAGAAGAATTCCGCTCTTTGTGCTTTTCATTATGTCTTCACAGTTCTCTTTATCAATAACCTGTATTCTTACAGAAAGTCCCTCATTCTTCAGATATCTGAATAGTCCATATGCATTCTGTCCGAGTATTTTTTCCATGATTGCATAGTTCTGAAGTCCTTCTGCAACTTCCTGCATAGTATGTTCCATTCCATTCAGCTTCAGCAGATTGTATGCTGCAATCCAGCCGCATCCTTTGTCTTTTGTATTGAACCAGCCAAATGAAATATTCTCCATTAGCCCCTGATTGATCAGATAGCCCTGTTCGTCAAATGCATTATTCGGAATCAGATAGCGATAGACTTCTACAATTCTCTGCATGATGCTGCCTTTTGGATAATATAGGTTTGACTGCAGTCCTTCTATAAACAGCTGATCATGTTCAGCATACTGAATTCGATAAGGATGCTTATCAGAAATGATATGCGCACTGCATAAAGCAGCAATGCTTCTGATCATCTCTTTATTCAGATATTCGCTATGCTTCAGATAAACGCTCATGTGAACATTTCTTTCAGCAGTTCTATACATAAGGATTCCTTCACAGTGCATATCTGCATAGATCAGAAAACGTGCAGCATCTTCGCAATTGAAAAATTCAGCCGGGATATCATCCTGGCTGAACAGTCTTTCCACCAGCATCTGTGAAAGAGGCCAAGGCCTTAAAGCAACGCTCATAGAGGCAGTTCTTCACCCTCTGGTGCTTGTTCCTTCAGATACTTCACCGCACTGCGCAGAAGCATTGCATCATTTTCAAATGTCAGCAAAGCCATGGCATCGATCATTGTAACCCATTCCATCTGATCGATCTCTTCTTTCTGCGGTTTCTCTGTTCCGCTTTCCGGTTCAGCAAGAAAATATACAACATCTTTATATACACCTGCCTTAGGACTGTAGTGCGTCTCATCACGGAAAGCTGCAGATATTTTAATCTTCAATCCAGTTTCTTCAAGCACTTCTCTGAGTGCTGTCTGTTCTTCTGTTTCTCCTGCTTCTGTATGACCCTTCGGAAATCCCCAGTGACCTGCATTCTGTCTGACTAACAATGTGCATACCCGACCATTCATCATTTTCAATACAATTGCACCGCATGACTTTTCGTTTGTCATCGTTCAGCCTCACTTTCATACTGACTGTTTTAAGTATAGCACAAACCGAAATCACAGATTCTCAGCGTTTTGCCTTCTTTTTCTCCATGGTTTTATTCTCTGCTTCACCTTTATTCAGATGTGCATTCTCTGCAATTGTGACCTTTCCATACCATGAAACAAGAACTACAAATGATACAGCGAGAATAGAAATTCCAGTCCAGAAATGAACGATCGCTGTAATCAGTATGCCAATGGCGAACAGAATGCATAGAATGATCAGAATATTTCTTTTCTTTGACTCAAATGCAGCATAAACAGGGTCTGCATAAAGATGCTGCTGATATGATGATGGAACCTTTTCAGATGCCGCATTCATTTTTTCTTTCATTTCATCATTCATAGAATGATAAACCTGCACCAGATTGTTTCCTGCCGTTTTGGAAGCATCAAGATATCTTTTTGCAAGCAGAATGCAGGCCGCTGCAACCAGTACTCCTGCTGCAATGGATATCGTTACTTTCCCGCTTTTTGAAACTAAAAAGAGAAACAGGGTCACAAGGAATACAGCGGCAAGTATCAGCAGCATGCCAATCATTCGATGATTCTTTTCCGCATGCTTCAAATCATGAATCTGTGTAGCAAGTCTGTATTCCTTTTCAGTTAATGAATGAATCGTATCTGTCTTCTGTGTCATATATGCATCCTTCTCCTTCTATTCTAAACTGAATGAATCAATGTATATCTTTTTTCCACTCTTCTTTAGCAATGCGGTATTCAAAAGAAGGAAATTCACTTTTCAGCGATGCTGAATAATATGTACCTGTCTTCATGAAACGAAAGCCGCACTTTTCAATCAATTTCTTTGAAGCAGTATTGCTTTGGAAGCAGCATGCCCATACAAATTCTATATTTTCACTGCTGAATAGAAAATTCAAAACCGCCTCAACTGCTTCACTCATAATGCCTCTGCGGTGATAATGCGAATTCAGTACGAATCCTAACTCAAGTGTATCAGATCGGCCTTCTTCAGAATCCGGATAGACTGCTATATGTCCAATGACCTTACCAGATTCCTTTAGAACTATCGCATGCCTGTATCCCTCTTTTATCCACATTGAAAGAATCAATGCACTTTCCTGAATGGATGTGTGGGGTGCCCAGCCGGCATTTGTGCTCACTTCTTCCTGTGAACAGTATTCATGCATATCATTCAGATCATTTTCTCTGAAAGTTCCGATTTGAAGTCTTTCTGTATCAATCTGCATTTATTTCCCTTTTCTTCATTGGCGTAAGTATAGCACGCAGAAAACCGCACGTTCGTGAATAACTTCTTTCTATTATAAATCATGGTTTCAAAAAAGCCGCACAATATGCGGCAGTATTTCTGCTGTGGTGGAGCAGATCAGGATCGAACTGACTACCTCTTCAATGCCATTGAAGCGCTCTCCCATATGAGCTACAGCCCCACGTGCTGATTCATCATACCATAGCATCAATAGTTATACGACTGATAAGTCAAAAGAAAACGCTGTCTAATGAAAACAGCGTTTTCTTAATATTCAGAATTGATTACTTGTTCATTGCCTGTTCAACAGCAACTGCAACAGCAACTGAAGCGCCGACCATTGGGTTGTTGCCCATGCCGATCAAGCCCATCATCTCAACGTGAGCTGGAACTGAGGATGAACCTGCGAACTGAGCATCACTGTGCATACGGCCCATAGTATCAGTCATACCATAGCTGGCTGGTCCTGCGCCCATGTTATCTGGATGCAGTGTTCTGCCTGTTCCGCCGCCTGAAGCAACTGAGAAGTACTTCTTGCCTGCTTCAATGCGTTCCTTCTTGTAGATGCCTGCAACTGGGTGCTGGAAACGTGTAGGATTGGTTGAGTTGCCAGTAATAGAAACTTCAACATCCTCATGCCACATGATTGCTACACCTTCACGGACATCATCGCATCCGTAGCAGCGAACTGCAGCTCTGTCGCCCTTTGAATATGGAGTTTCAGAGAGAATCTTCAGTTCAGAGTTTGCATAGTCATAAACAGTCTCAACATAAGTGAAGCCGTTCATTCTGGAAATGATCTTTGCTGCATCTTTGCCCAATCCATTCAGGCAGACCTTCAGCGGAGCCTTTCTTGCTTTGTTTGCATTGTTTGCGATCTTCATTGCGCCTTCAGCTGCAGCGAATGATTCGTGTCCTGCTAGGAAGCAGAATGAAGTTGTTTCTTCACTCAGCAGCATTGCTGCCAGGTTGCCATGGCCAAGACCTACTTTTCTCTGGTCAGCTACAGATCCTGGAACACAGAATGACTGCAGACCTTCACCGATTGCCTTAGCAGCTTCAACAGCTGTCTTGCAGCCCTTCTTGATTGCTATAGCAGCACCAACTTCATATGCCCAGCAGGCATTATCGAAGCAGATTGTCTGTGTGGAACGTACAATTCCCATGGCATCTACGCCTTTTTCATCGCAGATAGCCTTAACTTCATCAAGATCTTTAATTCCATAGGAATTCAGAACAGCATTAATTGAATCAATTCTTCTCTCATAGTTTTCAAATGTAACCATCTTTCTGTCCTCCTATTACTCTGTGCGCGGATCAATGAATTTAACGCCGTCCGCAAAGCGTCCATAAGTCTTTGTATTTTTCTTAAGTGCTTCAGTAGCATCTGTTCCGGTCTTGACTTCTTTCATGAAGGCATTGAGGTTTACATATTCGTAGCCGATAACTTCACTGTTCTCATCCAAAGCCATCTTCGTAACATATCCTTCAGTGATCTGCAGGTATCTAGGTCCCTTTGCAGAAGTTGAATAGAATGTTCCAAGCTGTGAAGCCAAGTGCTTGCCAAGGTCCTCAAGACCTGTACCGACAGGAAGGCCATTCTCTGAGAATGCTGACTGTGAACGTCCATAGACGATCTGCAGGAACAGTTCTCTCATAGCTGTGTTGATAGCATCACAGACCAAGTCTGTATTCAATGCTTCAAGAATCGTTCTGCCGACAATTGCTTCAGATGCCATTGCAGCTGAGTGTGTCATTCCTGAACAGCCGATTGTTTCAATCAGAGCTTCCTGAATAATACCGTCCTTGATATTCAGGGTAAGTTTGCATGCGCCCTGCTGAGGTGCACACCATCCAACACCGTGTGTCAGACCTGAAACATCTTCAATTTTCTTGGAATAAACCCACTTTCCCTCTTCAGGAATTGGGGCACAGCCATGCTGACCGCCGCAGTGAACCGGACACATTTTTTCTACATCTTTTGAGTAGACAATGCTCATATTACACTTTCTCCTTTTCTTTATTGATACTAAATTTCAGCATCATTGAATGTAGTGAATCTGCTTATTGATATCAGCTGCTGTCATTCTGATCTATCTCTTGACGGTTGACAGATCAGGATGCAGAAACAGGACTTCAATGCAGTTTCCACTCTCATTCGCGTATCAAGTATACCATGCTTTTAAGCATCCTTCGGAAACAAATAAATGACATTATGCCATAAGCACTCTGTCATTTCATTCATTCGGCATCTACTTAATCGTGCTTTCCATCTTTGTATCCGTATCTATTTTTGTACTTTGTGAATAATATGTCAATAACAATTGCAAATGTATTTTCTATGACTGCAGCCCTCAATGCATATGACACAGTTTTTACCCTTTAGGAAGACTGGGCTGCAATACAGCATTTCTGCTTATCGTCAAAGCAAACACCCGATGTGAAGAAAGTTCCAAACTGTAAAGATTCGTACCAAATTATGATTGATTTTTGATATTAAGCAGAAGATATGACAATGAGACCATTATCATATCTGCCGCATTCCAATATGATGATGGTGATGATCCGCTTTATTGCCTAGATGATCGTGATCATGCGAATGTGTGATTGTATGAGTATGCAGTTTCCCATTGCTCATTTCAGCAATGGCATGTGTATGCATATGCTTATGATGAATCATCATAGTATCAAGTGAGACTAGTACCGTTCCAGCCGCCATGATAATCAGCGCGACAGCAAATGATGATGTTGCCTTTTCATGCAGCAGAGCCAAAGACAGAAACGAACCAATAAAAGGTGCTGCTGCATAGTATGCGCTTGTCCTTGCGGCGCCAAGCTCTTTCTGTGCTTCAATATAGACAAAAATGCTGAGCCCATATGCTGCAAATCCAAGCAGCAATGCATAAAGCATGTAAGGCAGTTCCTGAAATGATTCCTTCAAAACAAGCGCAATCACCAATGAGCCTAGACCCGAACAGAATCCTTTCAGGATAACAATTTCATATATGTTTCTGCTGGATATCTTCCTTGTACAGTTGTTTTCCAGTCCCCAGCAGAGACATGCGATCAAGACAAACAGCGAACCATAAGAAAACTGCAGACTTGATGCATTCTGGAACGAAAGAATCATACTGGCTAAAGTGATTAATGCAATAGCAGTCCAAAGTCTTATCGACACAGGCTCCTTAAAAACCAGAAATGCAATAACAGATGTAGCCACGATCTCAAAATTATTGAGCAATGAAACATTTGCTGCTGTCGCTGCAGAAAGTCCACTCAGCAGACAGATCGGTGCCACAATATCAAGCAATATCATTCCAAGTGTATATGGCAAATCAGACTTAGTCAGATTATTCTTTTTCTTTTCCTTTTTCCCCGGTGTCAATAACCAAAGAATGCTGATTCCGATCCCTGCTCCAAAATAAAGCAATGAGGCAAGCATCGTTGAATCCATATGTACAAGCAAGGCTTTTGAAAAAGGTGTACTGACAGCATAAAGAAGAGCAGCTAAAAAAGCGAGGAATACTGCCATGCCCTTTTTCACTTAAATCAGCCCCTTTCCGAATCAATAGCAAATGCACTGCACATCGAAGAATATCAGCCTTTTAAGGTTTATTGCCCTTCCGTCCTTACCAGAAGTGCCACTGTCTC
>CALEMD010000113.1 GCA_937902945.1 uncultured Erysipelotrichaceae bacterium
CAAAATATGGCTTAATAATCGCATTCGACACCAACACTGTGCAGGTTACGGTTTATTCACAATAATATGATCCAGTTCACTACACAGACAAAACGGTGCAGAGCCCGTAACCATGGGCTATACACCGTTTTTACTTCAAAACTTGAGATGTAACCGCTGTCAACACTCACTTTGAAATAGGATAGTAATTTCATATAAGATCATATTCAAAAATATAAGCGATATGCTGAATGCATGTTCACAGTATCTGCATGCATATTCGGCTCGGGCAGCAACCAGTTCATCTCTGCTATACTGCTTCCGGTACGACCAGATTATGCACCCATACTCTCTTCTTTATAAGATACAGTCCGACCATCACCTTTAGGATATCAACACACTGCACAAGAATATAGATCATCGGCAGATCAAGTGCTGTATATCTGCTTAATACATAGGCAAGCGGAAGCGATACTACACAGGTCGATACACTGTCAAACAAGAAGGTGATCACTGTTTTTCCGCCGCAGCGCAAAGTAAAATAAGTACAGTTGTATACCGCTACGATAGGGAAGAATACAGCCTCTATCTTCAGCAGTTCAGCAGCCAGATCTCTTACCGTAGTGCTCGTATTGTAAAGCATTGGGAACAGCGGACTGCATACGAACATGATGGCACCGAAAATAACGCATAATACGAAAGCCAGGAAAATGATCTGACGGTCCATTTCAACGGCCTTCTCATTCTCACCAGCACCAAGTTTCTGTCCAATCAGGATGCTGATGGCATTGCCCATGCCAATGCATATCGTAAAGAAAATATTCTGTACCGTATTGGCAATATTGTAAGCTGCCACGCCATCCAATCCTCTTGTACTGTAGCACTGTGCAATGGCCGCAATACCTATTGACCAAAGCACTTCATTCATGACCAGCGGTGTACCGCGGATAATGATCTCTTTTACTAAATGAGCTGGGATAGAGAAATGAGTGAATACACCTTGGAAGAAAGTAAAGGTATCACGCGAACGATAGATACCGATCAGCAATACGAACAATTCAGCAAATCTGGAGATCACAGTCGCAATGGCTGCACCTGCTATGCCTAAAGCAGGAAAGCCCAGCAGGCCAAAGATCAGCACAAGATTAAAACAGAAATTGACAATGACTGCAATCACCGAGCTGAACATCGGAAGCGTTGTTTCCCCGGTCTCACGAATCGTCGCTGACAGTGCCTGTGACAAAGCAAAGGGGGCCAGTCCGATGAACATGATCTGCATGTACTGCAATGCATAGCCGGAAGTTTCAGCGATCTCAGCTGCTGTATTGACGTTCCCATTCATATACGATTGGATCATTGACTGTCCAAACAGAGTAAAGATCAATACTGCAGCCGCTGTCACGACCAACGCAATGATCAGTTTGAAGCGAAGACAGTTGCGCATGCCGTCATGATCATGTCTGCCAGCATACTGTGCACCAAACAAAGATGCCGATGCAACAGCGCCGAAGATGGCTAAATTGTATACATTCAGCAGCAGATTGGTCACTGATACACCAGACATCTGCAGGGTACCTACCTGTCCGACCATGATATTATCCAGCAGCGATACAAAGTTCGTTATGACATTCTGGATAATGATTGGCAAGGCCACGGTGAATACGATCTTATAAAACTGTCTGTCACCAATATATTTTCTGAACATGGTTGGTATTATATCATGGAAGCATATTGAAATATATGATTCGTTCCAGCAGCTAGATGCCCTTTCAAAAACAGAAGTCCATAGGCATCTGCCCATAAACTTTGTCATACTAATCAACTTTTATTTTTCCTACCAGTTTGATGACTGCATCTGGAATGCTCGGGAGTTTAGCAGTTCTGCTGAACACACAAAATCCAGATGTGGCCTATTGGCC
>CALEMD010000114.1 GCA_937902945.1 uncultured Erysipelotrichaceae bacterium
CTTTTTCAGCCGTAAGACTAACTTCCATTCAAGACCTATGTTACTGGAACTTAGTGTTGCAGTTAGCGATATTCTAAAAATTCATTACAAAACTTCAAGGGCAATGTAGAATATCTGAGAATTCTCAGTAATTTTGCATTCAGCGAGAATCTAAAGAACAGATCTACAAATGGGTACTATTCACAGAATAATCATGCATGACAGTGAGCGTGTGAAATACAGATAACATAGATAACTTCAATTATGGCTCTGTAAAATTATTTTAAGAAGTTTTGTAAGACTCTTTTACCATGTTAGTAGCCTGAACAGTATTAATATCCAACTATCTTAGCTCCATATTCTGCCTGTTCCTGTGTAAATCCTTCAAATATAAGCTGATCAATAAGACCTTGCTTAGAAAAGGACGTGACATTCAGATACTCCTGTGCACTTTTTGCAGCTTGTTCATTCCAGTCTGCACCACAGTTATCTGCTGCATATGTTGCTGATTCTGTTGAGTATCCTTCAAACTCAAGTTGATCAATCATTCCTTGTCTGGAGAAAGCATTTACACTAAGATAGAGATCGGCTGATTGTAATGCGTTCTTTTGTTCGAATGTCTGCTTGTCTGCAGGCGTTGGCGTAGAGCTCTCAGTGGCCGCGACAGTCGCTACTGGAGTTGATGAGTTTTCTAATGAATACGAGCCCAACTGCATAATGTATTCGTTATCAAATTCTGGAGAACCTTCTGTAGTTTTACCAATGCAAGTAAGAAGTATCGAGTTATCATTCTTATCAAAAATCTTTGTTGTAGTCATTACTGGCATTTTATATACGTCAGAATAGCCGATATATATTCCACATATCCTAGCTTCATGATTAACCAAAGCTTTATAATTCTCGATTGCAGATTCTAACTTGTTTGGCAAAATAACACTCTCAGCGTCCAAAAATTCAAGCCATTGATTACCAGACTCATCAGCAATGATCGCCGAATAGTAGGTGGTGGTTTCATCTTTCACGTTGTTTATTGAGTCGATTATTCGTAAACGCCAAATCACTTGTACCTTATAAAGGTTAATAAAAGGCATGTTATTGAAACGACTGGCATGCCTTTACTGTTTGAATAGTTTTTTCGGGAAACTGTTTGACCAAGGCAACAGGTTATCCGGAACTTCTGTTGATAGATCATGAATATATTTTGGAAGCTCCTGCAGAAGATATGTTATGTAGTCATAGATTCGAAGATTATTTGCTTTTGCTGTTTCTACTAAACTGTATAGAACAGCACTTGCTTCAGCTCCTCTCGGTGTATCAATCATAACCCAATTTTTTCTTCCTACGGTGAACGGACGAATTGCCTGTTCGGCTGCGTTGTTATCCATAGGAACTCTTGGATTGCTTAAAAATACTCTTAAGTACTTCTCCTGATTCAACGCATATGTAAAACCTTTCCCCGTTTCTGATGAAGGAGTTATGTATTGTTCGTTCTTGCGCACCCATTCAAAAAAGTCATCTACGAGTGGCTGGATTACTTCCTGTCGTTTCTTTAAGCGTTCTGATTCAGGCAGCTCTTTGAGTTTGTTATTCTCGTGGAAAATCTTTGATATTTTCTTAACGGCTGTATCTGCCAGTGTTCCTTTTGTTTTTGATGTTCCCTCTGCCTTAATCAGCGTTGAAAACTTGCGTTTTAAATGTACCCAGCAGCCTGCCACTGTAAAAGACTCTGGATTTTCCTTTTCCAGTTTATGATAAGCCTGATATCCATCACTGATCAGTGTCCCGTGAAAACAGTTAAGGAATTGCTTTGGTTGCTCGTACGATCGGGTATGACGATAGTCATACAGTATCATCTTTACTTCTGAAGAATCTGCCGTTCGATATACCCACATATAGCTTTTAGATCCTGCAGTTCTTCCATCCTTTGTTACTTCGAAGGGTGTTTCATCCGCATGAAGGAGAGATTCCTGCATCATTCTTTGCTTCAGCGCTTCATAATAGTATTTCAGGTATCTGTCAGAAGCTGCTATCATCCAGTTCGCCATGGTCGCTCTGGATATAAATACATTATTCTCAGAATATGTCTTTTCCTGCCTGTATAAAGGAACTGCATTTACATACTTGCCAAAAATGATGGAAGATACAAGTGATGGAGTCGCAATACTGTTTGCCCACAGTTCTACTGGTTTATCTGCTCTTACAATGATTTCATCATCGCTGTCAGCGTAGACTCCGATTTTGTATGTGACTGCCTCAAATGAAGCCGGGTGATGTTCCAGCTTTGTAATGATCTGATATGGCAGTTTCTTCCACTTACGTTCGCCAAACCTTTGTTTCAATTCTTCGTCACTGAGTTCAATGATTTCTTCTCTGTGATTGGTGATTTTCTTGATGTCTTCTGCTCGTTTTCCAACTTGCCGTTTAAGAGGAGCCGCTTTTTCAAGAGATGGTTCTGGTTCGTTATTATCCATCGAAGCTTCCGGTTCATTGATCCCAAGTTCCAATTGCGGCATATATATCAAAGAGGAAGATTCTGTGCTTCTTCCGTATGATCTCTGATTCATAACTTTGATCTGTTCAGACAGAACAGATACTGTTTTGTTCAGTTCATAGACACTGGACTGCAGACCGATAATCAGACTGATTAAAGTGTCTTTAGACAGTGTGCAAAGTTCCTTCTCTGTGAGATTTGTTTCGCTCATGTACTATGTATAACTCATTGGAAAGCATATTTCAAGAACCCGAAAATGTGGATAACTCCGCAATAATACTGCCATTTACTTCTGCAGAACAAGCAGCTGAATACCCGCGCCGGCACATATACAAAGGCAGCCACTGCGGCTGCCGATAGACAAATGCATTCAAAGACCTGTTCAGTCGTTTGCTTGATATAGAGCCTATATTCACGTCATTTTCCAGAAAATTTTGTTGATAACTTTTTCAACTATTTGATATATCTGGCATTGGAAGGATGGATCGATGGGTCAACACACAATCCGGTCATCAGACGCTGATACTGTTCCATACTCATCTGTCTCAGTTCAGCTGCAGATCGAGGCCATTGGTATCTTCCGTTATCAAGTCTTTTGTACAGCAGAAGGAATCCATCTCCTTCCCATAGAAGTCCTTTGATTCGATCTGTTTTCCTTCCGCAGAACAGAAACAGACTTCCTTCATCAAAGGGATCCAGCTGATAATGATTCTGAATTTCATCCGCCAGGCCATCTATTCCGCACCTGAGATCTGTATATCCGCAGGCGATGTATACTTTCTTGAAATCTGCGGCATCTTTAAACATGAGATACCGCCTTTATCAGTCTTATCAGAAACGCATCCGAGATGCCATCGTTCAGTTCAATTGATAGATCTCCTTTGCGAATGACTGCGTTTTCTGCTGTCCCAGATATCTGGTATCCAGTTAGGCAGGCAACTTCCTGAAATCTGGATTCCTTATCTTCTGTTTTTAACTCTTTACCTGCCAGATCTGAATTCCTTCTCGCAATCTGATATGCGGCGTCCATGCGAAGTCGGTGCTGCCAATAGTAAAACCGTTTCTCACTAATATTATTCTGCTTAAGCCATTCAACCTTTTTCATACCGCTTTCGTTGCATGTTTTGATAACGCCTGCCCAGAATTCAGCACGCATTTCCATACTAGGTTCATCCATTCCGCTCACCTCTCATCTAAAAACTCTCAGTGTTTTTCGAGTTTAATCTGATGACTCGAATTACTCTGTTACTTTTTAGATATTATCGCAGATGGTCCATACCTATTTACAGGTACAGGTTATTGTGCGTTTACGATTATTCCATCCACCCAAACCAATGAACCATC
>CALEMD010000115.1 GCA_937902945.1 uncultured Erysipelotrichaceae bacterium
GGACAGTATTGTTCCTTCTTGCCTTCACATGCGCGCTTTGTCATCTCGCTCTGGTCAATAGAATCCATATCAATGCCAACCTTCATTCCATCACGAATATTTGCTGCTCTGCTGTCATGGAAAATAACAGCATGAGAAGAACAATACGTGCCTTCGCCAAACTCCTGAACGATATCAATGCTGTTCTTGTATTCGCTAAGGAACTCTGCCGCAGCATATTTTGATACAATAGCGAAATCATAGCGTTTGTCCACGACCATCGCAATTCTGTTTTTTGCCCCTCTCATATACGAAAGTGTAATTGGGATACCAATACGGTTATCCATAGCACTGATCAATCCTGTTGCTAAACCCTCATATTTTCTGGAATATGGCAAGGGCATTGCACCAATCAGCACATGTATACCAGCCAAGCCAAGCAATACACCTTCATTCTTCTTAGTGAGGATAGATCCCATATGTCCATGCCGCGCAATTCTTACGGCATCATTTGCTTCAAGTGTTCGAATCGCTGACTGTGCCGTCCCACGAGAAATATTCAGTTTTTCGCTTAATTCTGTAACTGTACATGTTTTCTGCCCAACTTGGCATTTTAAGAACTCACGGGCAATACTTGTTACTGCCATTCCATTTTTACTCATTAATTGGTCTGCATAATCCATAATAGAACCCGCCTTCTCTGATTAGCCATCTTTCTGTATTATAGCTGAAATTGCTCGGACGGCAAAAAAATTGCCTACTCCAACAATAGGCAATTTTCTATCTGAAAGCAATCAGCCATAAGAACCAATATCACCGCAACACTTCAAAAAGGGAGGGAAAGAACGGATATGCATTATCGGTTCCAAATCATATGTTCCTCATATCATGGCGGATGCATCAAATCATTTTTTGTACTCTTCAGCTGCCTTGACCATGAACTTCAGCCTGGATACTGGAATATTCTGACTGATTGTGCAGTCAGCACCCAGAGCTACGCCCTTCGTTCCCGCTGCATCCAAGATCTTTTTCACTTCCGCACGGATTTCTGCATCTGTTCCTCTATCCAGCAAAGTTCCTTCATTGTTATCAAATCCTCCTAGCACTGGAGCACCATTCAGGATATTCTTACCTTCCGCAAGAGATACATGCTCGGTGTATACAGCCCAGTTGAATACCTTCACCGGATAGTCCTTATACCAGCTCAGATCATTTGTATAGTTTCCATATCCGCATACATGCAGAATGACATTGTCTGAAAACTGATTCATATAATCCAGAAGTTCCAAATCTAATGGTTCAACTAATTCCTTATGCTTGCTATGATCAAAGTCCTTGCTCTGAACACTCTGAACACTGTAATAGATGCCATCGATCGATGTTTCTTCATACAGTTTTTTGATCAGGATCTTAATATCTGCTGCAATGTTCTCCGCAGCCTGTGTCATGACCTGAGGATTTTCCTCGAATAATCTAACAAATTTAGTGAAATCCTCATCATATTCTTCAAATCTTAGGCGAATATACTGCAGCGGAGAGAAAATGTTGTAATACTTATCAACATCATTTCCGGCATGATCACAGATCTCTTTTACATAAGCTACCTGTTTTGTGATCCATGGATCATCCGGTCCAATTGATTTAACCTCTCTCAGATCATCTACAGTTGTAATGACTTTTTTGCATACAGATGGATGTCCAAAGAACCCATCCGACATAATCTTCACAAAATCTGGATCTACTTCATCAATGAATTTCTCCTGACCTGCAACTACCTGCTTATAGATATTCTCATCTGATCCCAAATAATGATTATGAAATGACACAAAGTGATGCCAGAATCCTACAGGTACACGGTCCACTTCTTCATTTGCTAAAAAATGCTGCATTCTTTCTTTCTTATTCATCATATTTTTTCTCTTTCTTTCACTTTCTGAATTCGTTCACTGCATCAGATATCCAGCGGATACGTTCATCATCAATATCGTTTGGAATAGAGCAGTCAGCGCCTAGAATAAATCCGCGATAACCATTTTCCTGGATCATCTTCTTAACATATGCTCTG
>CALEMD010000116.1 GCA_937902945.1 uncultured Erysipelotrichaceae bacterium
GTGATGGAAGATGGTTCAAAGGTGATTGCGGACACAGTGCTGATTGCAACCGGCACAGTTGAAAGAAAGATGGGAATTCTGGGTGAAGAAGAATATACAGGCCATGGTGTTTCCTATTGCGCAGTATGCGATGGAGCTTTCTTCCGCAATAAGACAGTTACTGTAATCGGAGGAGGAAACTCCGCTTTAGAAGAAGCTATGTATCTTACTCAATTTGCCAAGGAAGTCCGCATCGTCATCCGCAGAGATGTGTTCCGTGCAGATGAATTGGTACAGAAGAAGCTGGAAGGCAATGAAAAGATCAGTGTTCTGCGCCGCTATGTACCGGTGCGCATTGAAGGAGATGGCAATGCAGTAAATCAGATTGTTCTGAAGAATCTCGAAACAGAACAGGAAGAGACATTTGCGACGGATGGTGTATTCCCATATATCGGAGCAGATCCTGCAACATCATTTGCATCAAAGCTCAATATTCTGGATGAACGCGGTTTTGTAAAAGCAAATGAGCGCATGGAAACAGCACTCCCAGGCATCTATGGTGCAGGTGACTGCATTGTTAAACAGCTTAGACAGGTTGTAACAGCCTGCGGAGATGGAGCCATAGCAGCACAGAATATATTCCATTATCTGAAAGGCTAATGAAAAGGAATGCTGACTCATATCATATTGAGATTGGCATTCCTTAATTTGATTTCCACCAAGCTGGTGATTATTCACCGGTTTTTTTAATATATCTGTAGACAGTTGGCTCTGAGATGTCCAGCTGCTTGGCAATCTCAGTAACAGCACCCTTCATCTTTGTAATGCCTTTTTCTTTTAACAAGGCAACGGTATCCTCACGATCACTCATCTTCATATGAGCTGGGGTCAATCCGGTTTCCTGTATCGTATTGGATATCAGACTATGCAGTATTTCATCAACCGGAACATCAAGTGTTTCCTTAAACTTGGTCTGTGGCATGGAAAGATTGTAGAGTCTCTGCAGTCTGCTCATTACATTATTCAGTTCTGTTGAAACAGATAGGTCCTTGTTAACACACAGAAGACCAACAAGCTTATCGTTATTCTTTATGAAATAGGTACTGGATAAGAAATCGCGGCCTTTGCTGGAGCCATTGTAATTTGAAATATAATCCTGGGTCTTATACGCACCAGAATCAATGAGTTCCTTGGCTAGATCGGTCAGCGGACTGCCTATTCCGCGGCCGGAATGAAAGCCGTTAAAAATTTCTATTACTGAGTTTTCCTGATCTTTAACATTATGCAAAACCACTTCACATGCAGGACCGCAGATTTCTGATATAAACTGCGCAATTGGCTTACAGCTTTCTAAGCGTTCTTCATCTGTCATATACATGCACCTCGTTATAATTATTCTATCAGAAAAACAGTTATTGATAAATTAAATTAAAATATGATTATTGATAAATAGAAAATAAGGCTTTAAAAGCGGAAAATTGGAAAATGATAAGAAAAATAAATTATCAATGTGATAAATAATATTGCACATATAATATCTTAGTGCTATAAAAAAGTGTAAGTTAGGGGAGCAATCAAAGATCATTATGAATCAGATTCGATTGCTTATACCGGCTGATGTAAGCGCTAACAAAGTCCAATTGAACTGGCGCGCTGTTCAAAGGAACTGACTTAGAGCGAACTATTCAGAGAACGAAAGGAGAAAAGGTGCAAAGAATGAAAAAAGAAATAAAAACTGCGGCAGCACCTGGAGCGGTAGGTCCATATTCACAAGGGATTGAATGCACAGGACGTATGGCATTTGTCTCGGGACAGCTTCCCATTGATCCAGCCACAGGTAAGTTTGCAGGTGAGGATATTGTCTGCCAAACAGAACAGTCAATAAAGAATATTGCAGAAGTTCTAAAAGCAGCAAATATGTCACTTGATGATGTGGTTATGACGAGGGTTCTTCTATCAGACATCAGTGATTTCAAAACAATGAATGAAGTATATGCAAAGTATTTCAAGGGTGTGTGTCCTGCACGTGCAGCATTCCAGGTGGGTGCATTGCCAATGGGGGCACTCGTAGAAATTGAAGCAATTGCAGTAAGGGAATAATAAGGAGGATTGTATGAGCGAAAGTGGCAAAAAATTGGGGCTTTGGAATCTAGTTGGTCTAGGTCTCGGCGGTGCAATAGGCACCGGCATCTTCGTCTTGTTAGGATTTGGAATTGCCTATACAGGACGTTCAATTATCTGGGTCGTTATCGTCGGATGCTTCTTGCATATTGGTACAATCTTGTAATGCCGACAATGTTTGTGCTCAAAGGCGGTGATTACAGCATGAAAGCCATGCTGTTCAATCCACTGCTTACTGGGGCAAGCGCATGGATGATTATTATTAACGGATTTGCATTTGCAAGTTATGCGATTGCAGTAACGAGTTATCTCTGCGTTGTATTTCCAGGGCTGACACCTTACTCAACAATATGCTCTATTGTCATAGCAACACTCTTCTATGCTTCATCAATAAAAGGCTCAAGGTTTATTACTATACTAGAAAACATAATGACAATCGTGCTGATTGCTGCCTTGATCCTCTTCGTTATATTTGGAATTCCGAATGTTGATATGGCAAACTTCTTCAACATGTCTGCAAATGGCGGTTTCTTCCATGGTGGATTTTCAGGATTTATAGCGGCTATTGCTATCATGGGATGGGCGTGTCAGGGAACTACAATGGGACCAATTGCAATGGCAGCGGTTACCAAAAATCCAAAGAAGACTATAGCGAAAAGTATTGTAATCATTACTGCTTTACTAGCGGTTGTATATGGTCTGATTGCTTATGTTGCAGGTGGTGTTCTTCCATATGATCAAGTTGCTGGAGCAAATCTGAGTGTAACTGCTGCAGCTATATTCCCTAAAGGCTTGTACATATTCTTTGTTGTTGGTGGAGGAATTGGAGCTATTGCAACTTCTATGCTTGGTGGTATTGCAATGATGCGCTATCCTACAATTCAGGTTGCTGAGGACGGTTGGCTGCCATCAGTATTTAAAAAGACAACAAAGAATGGATATCCATATGTAACATACATAGTTCTATACTTGCTGACAATTATTCCAATTGTTACAGGAATGAGTCTAGATTCTGTTGTGTCACTATGTATGATACCAATGATGTTAATGAATATTTACATGAATTTAGCATGTATTACTCTTCCTAAGAAATTCCTGGAACAGTGGGAAAAGAGATCTATGAAGATGCCGCTTTGGTTCTATAATGTTTGTAGCGTAGCTGGTGCGGTTTGTGCAGGAGTTGTTGCATATAATCTGTTTGTAGATCTTACCCCTACAACAGCAGCATTAACAGTTGCTATTGTTGTTGGACTTCTGTTCCTCTCCTGGCTGCGGCTGAAGCAGGGAGCTGTAAAAGCAGAAGATATCAATGCAAAAAAGGCAGAAATACTCAAAGAAGCAATTGCAGCAGATGTTGAAGAATAAGTAATAACTAAAAAATTAAAACCAAAAGAAAAGGAAGGTAGAAAATATGAAATACGATTTTACAAGTATTATGGATCGCCACGGTAAAGATGCAATTGCAGTTGATGGATTAGGTGCAATGCCAGGGTTTACTCCGGATGCACCAAAAGAAGGATTTGATGCAATTCCAATGTGGGTTGCCGACATGAACTTTCCAACTTGCCCAACTATTCAAGAGGAAATCATCAAACGCACTCAGCATCCTGCATTTGGTTATTTCTTTCCAACAGATGAATATTATGGTGAAATCATCAAATGGCAAGAAACAAGAAACGGTGTAAAAGGACTGACAAAAGAATGCATTGGTTATGAGAATGGAGTCATCGGAGGCGTAATTTCAGCACTGAATGTATATTGCTCAAAAGGTGACAACGTTCTGCTTCATTCCCCAACATATATTGGATTCACAAAGGGCCTAGAAAACAATGGCTATCATATTGTTCACACGCCATTGATCAAGGATGAAAACGGAATCTGGCGTATGGATTACGCAGATATGGAGAAAAAGATTGTTGATAATCAGATTCACGCTACAGTATTCTGTTCTCCTCATAATCCGTGCGGCCGTGTCTGGGAAAGAGAAGAAATTGAAAAAGCCATGGAGATCTTTAAGAAACACGATGTCTACGTAGTTTCTGATGAGATCTGGTCTGATATTATTATCAATGGAAACAAACATATTCCTACACAGTCCGTATCAGAAGATGCTCGTATGAGAACTGTTGCGCTTTATGCTCCTTCAAAAACATTTAATCTCGCTGGTCTTGTCGGCTCATATCATATTATTTACAATCCGTATCTCCGTGAGCGTGTTTTGAAAGAATCATCCTTGGCTCATTATAACGATATGAATGTATTATCCATGCATGCATTGATTGGTGCATATAAGCCAGAGGGTTACGAATGGGCTGATGAATTGTGCGAAACAATTTCTGGGAATGTTAACTTTGCATGCGACTATATTGAAAAACATTTCAAGGGTGTAACAGTTTCCAAACCTCAAGGCACTTATATGCTGTTTGTCGATTGCACAGAATGGTGCAAAGAGCACGGCAAGACTATTGCTGAACTAGAAAAGATGGGCAATGATGTCGGTGTCGCATGGCAGGATGGCCGCATGTTCCATGGTCCATGCCATATCCGTATGAACCTTGCTCTTCCTTTGTCACGTGTCAAAGAAGCATTTGAGCGTCTGGACAAGTACGTTTTCAATGCAGAGGACTAAACAGTGCCAAAACTAATCAAGGGTGAAAAGATACCAGATTTCACATATGAGACGCCGTTTGAGAAAGATCAGGATTTCCTGAAGACGGTAGCAAAAAAGAAGCGTACTGCGCTTGTATTTCTTAGATATTACGGATGCACATTATGTCAATTGGATATCCATGACTTCAAGGAATCCTACGATCAGATAGAAAAAGCTGGTGGGCAGCTGCTGATAGTTCTGCAAAGCGATCCACAGTATCTAGCTGGTGAGCTTAAGGACCCTACAGTTCTTCCATTTAAGATTGTGTGTGATCCAGAGAAGAAATTGTATCAGATGTTTGAAATCATGCCGGCAAAGAACAAACTTGGAATGATTGGAATTCACTCTGTTGGAAAAATTGAAAGAGCGAAGAAAGCAGGTTTTGTTCACGGGAAGTATGAAGGCGATGAACTGCAGCTTCCAGCAGCATTTATCACAGATGAAAGCGGAAAACTGCTTTATGTGAATTATGCTAAATCTGTGGATGGAGTTCCAACAGCTGAAGAGTTGGTTAAAGAATTCTAGTGGACTTAGAGAAAGAGATATTGCAGCCTTTGGTTATCATTGATCGAGGGAAGAAATATCTCTTTACTTTAATAGGAGGACTATCATGAATCAGAAAATAATATTCAGTCCTACAAGCGGAACTGACAAATGTGTAAATAGTTTATTAGGTGCCTTTTCAGAATCATTAAATACGATAGATCTTATGATGCCAGATTATAAAGGAGAATCCTTCACGATTCATAAAGAGGATATTTGCTTTGTTGGAGTACCAAGCTATGGCGGAAGAATGCCAGAACTATGTCAAAGACGATTGCAGGAACTAAAAGGCAATGGTGCTATCGCAATTGCGACAGTAGTGTATGGAAATCGAGCACAGGAAGATACCTTGCTTGAATTGGTCAACACTTTGAATCATTGCGGTTTTAAAGTAATAGCTGGCGTCACCGCTATAGCCCAGCATTCCATTGCACCTAATACAGCGCATGGAAGGCCTGATAAAAATGATCAAGATTTATTAAACGATTTTTCTGCACAGATTAAGAAGAAAATTGATTCAGGTGATTTCAATAATGCTAAAGATATTCCGGGAAACGATCCATATAAAGAAAGATCGTCAATGCATATAAAGATTCATGTAAATAACAATTGCATGAAGTGCGGGCATTGTGCAGAGGTCTGTCCTGTCAAGGCAATATCTTTAAATGACCTCAGTGCAACTGATAGTACATGCATCAACTGCATGAGATGCATATCTGAATGCCCTGTACATGCTAGAACACTTGATGCAAAAATGGCATTCATGGTTGAAACAATGCTTAAGGTTGCGGCATCAAAACGAAAAGAGCCAAAACTGTATTTATGATATTTTAGGAGTATGAAAAATGAATTCTGTAACAGTGAGTGTTATAAAACTATTAGCTGTATTCATAATCATCATCGGTATTCTGTGGATGAAGAAACCATTGCTGATTGCAATTTCAGCTGCGATTGTCGGAACGGTATTGCTATTCGGATTGTCGCTGGCAGAAACTGGACAAGCAATGCTGACAGGAATTACGAGTTGGGCAACGATTCAAACTCTGCTGGTGTTTTATTCAATAACCTATCTGCAGCGCATGATGGAGAAAAGAGGAAACTTAGCGAATTCTCAAGTTGCCTTGAATGGATTATTTAATAATCGAAGAATCAATGCATCCTTAGCACCATTTCTGCTTGGATGTCTGCCGGCGGCCAGCACAGTTCTGATATGCGGACCGATTGTCATAGATTCTGTGCAAGACTATTTGAAGACGGATGAGAAAGCAGCAATCACTTCATATTTTCGGCATATTTCAGAGAGCTTTCTGCCTACATATACAAGTATATTCATTGCAATCAGTTTAACCCAAGGAGCAGTCACCGTCAGTGGTTTTCTTATTGCAATGATACCGATGATTATTGCTCTGTTTGCGATCGGATACTTTGTGTATCTTAGAAAAGTGCCTAAAGATACTGGCATGACAGTCAGCAATACAAAACAGTATTATCTGAAATTGCTGCTTAAGAGTATCTGGCCGATAGCATTAGCGATTCTTTTGATTCTGGTTTTCAGCATGCCGGTCTATCTAGCTATAGTGATCTGTATTATATTGAATGTATTTGTAAATCATTTCAGCTGGCAGGAACTTGCATCATTCATCAAAACTGCATTTGAAGCAAAATTGATGTTAAGCACTGTACTGATAATGATATTCAAAGAAGTTCTGGCAGCGACTGGAGTGATTTCAGTTCTGCCTGCTTTCTTCCAGAACATTGCAATACCTGCATTTCTGATATATGCATTGATATTCTTCTTTGGCTCAATTGTTGCCGGCAGTCAGGCGATTATTGTACTATGCATGCCAATGGCTATGGCCACTGTTATGCCTGAACATGCATTGCCTTTATTCATACTTCTGATGTGCATGAATTATGCGGCAATGCAGGTTTCACCGGTGCATATATGTCTTACGCTATGCGCAGAAGATTATGGAATCAATCTTGGAGCTCTTATAGCAAAAACAATTCCAATGGTGCTGTTATTCGCAGCGGCTGCTTTTGGATATTATGGACTGTTAACTTTATTTGGTATATGACGGTTTTACAATGAGATATGTTTTGTTTCAAAAGTAAGTATTAAGCATGCTTTCTGCTTTTTGAATTCTGCTGTTTTGCGGCGTGCCGCTTATAATCGCATTTTTTGCATAGTTTGATATCACTATCGGCATCTGCTTTTTGGAAACTGTCTTCCCATTGACATATGCTCTGCAGAATTGGCATGACGGATTTGCCTCGTTCGGTCAAAGTATATTCTACTTTAGGAGGAATCTCATCATAGGATCTGCGATGTACAAGATTGTCCCGTATAAGTTCTTTCAGTGCGGCTGCTAGAACAGGATCTGTAATATCAGCCATCTCAGCCCTGAGCTCACTATACCGCAATGTTTTTTTGTAATTCAGCACGCAGATGATTCGCGGTTTCCATTTGCCGCCAAACTCCTGAAGCCCATGTCTTAGCGGACAGCGAATTTCGTCTTCTATTTTTTTCTGATACACAGTCCTCACCTCCACTTGTATAAATGCAGTTTAACAGATGTTTATGAATATGAAGTTACTAATAAAATTATAAGCAGCTTATTAATTGGCTGATGTGTTTTTTTGTTAAAGCAGATTATTTATGATTGAGTTATACAAGGAGGTATTAGCAATATGAACAAAGAAGTTAAGGATTTACTGGAAAGCAGTATGTGGGATCTGGCAACCTGCTGTGATGGACAGCCGAATGTTGTTCCGGTGGCCTTCAAAGGTGTGACTGAAGATGGGAAGCTGACCGTCGGAGATGTCTTCCTCAACACAACATTAGAAAATATTGCAGCAAATCCAAAAATTGCCATATCAGTATATGATGCGGCTTCATTGACAGGATATCAGATTAAGGGAACTGCTGAGTACTTAACGTCCGGAGAAGTGGTAGATCAATATAAGAAAACAGTACAGCAAGTCTTTCATGGAGCAGCAGCTGCTAAGGGTGCACTTGTAATTACCCCGGAAAGAATAATTGTTACAACTCCAGGTAAAGACAACAGAAAAGAACTCTGAGACAATCTTGAAAACAGTAACGCAGTACTGTAATACTATATACAGAGTTCGATCATAAGATAATCTGATGATCGGCAGTTTGAAATATTGAATTGCAAAAGGATGGCACGCGAAAATGAATATTAGAGAGTATCGGAAAAGCGATTTTGATTCATTGCACTCTGTTATGTGCGATGCATTCAGCAGCGATTCATTGTATTCATATTTCATCGAAGATGAGGAAGAACGGAAAAAGTTTGTTCAGCAGTTTATGAAATTCCGTTTGAAGTTTGGCATAAAAAAGGGAAAGGTATTTGTGACAGATGACTGCAAAAGCCTGTTGATTCTTATCATGCCGAACCAAGAGATGAAACCGGGTGATCTGTTAACGCTTGGCGGTATGGCGGCTATGATGCATTGCAGCAAAGAACAGCGCAATCGCATAGTCTCGTTTAATGCACTTGCTGATAAGCAGAAGGAGAAAATGATAAGCCAGCCATATTGGCATATTTCTCCGATCTGTGTTGAGACAAGTGTACAGGGAAACGGCTATGGAAGTGCATTGATGAACTACGCAGTTAAGTATATGAATAATGAATACCCGTGTTATCTAGAAACGCAAAGCAGCAGAAATATTCACTTCTACGGGAAATTTGGCTTCCAGGAAACAGAAAAAATCTGTGTTCCCGATTCGGAATTAATAAGTTATTCTATGATTCTGAATAAGAAAAAGTAAATGGCTGCTTTTG
>CALEMD010000117.1 GCA_937902945.1 uncultured Erysipelotrichaceae bacterium
CCTCCAGGTCCTATTATGAATCCAGGGAGTGCGGCTCTTGATGCAGTTTTGAATCCAACAAAGAGCAATTATTATTACTTTATGGCAGATGTCTACGGCGATGGAGCAGTTCACTATGCTGAAACATATCAGGAACACGAGGCAAATGTTCAGAAGTATCTGCGATGAATAGAATGACACTGGCATATCTGATCCAAGACGAAAAATGGCTGATGCTTCTGCGCAACAAGAAAAAGAATGATATCAACGAAGGCAAATGGATCGGTGTAGGCGGCAAGATTGAAGATGGTGAAACACCGAAGCAGGGGATAGTCAGAGAGATATTGGAAGAAACTGGTTTTGTATGCAAAAACCCTGTGTTCCGAGGAATTCTCTATTTTCAATACGAAGAAAAAGAAATATGACAAGATTTGGGTTTATACCAGCAGTTCCTTCACCGGTACGCAAAAAGAATGCATTGAAGGAACATTGGAATGGATTGAAAAGGACAAAGTATTGAGTTTGCCTTTGTGGGAAGGGGATATTCCATTTCTTAAAATTCTTCTTGAGGGCAATGAAAATCCATTCTGCATGCAGCTGCTTTACAGCAAAGATGGAAAACTAATAGAAGCAATTCAAAAGGAGGCGGAACTAGAATGAACAAACCGATTATTATAGGAATTGCAGGCGGCAGTGCTTCTGGCAAGACAACGCTTGCAGAGAAAATCAAGGAAACATTTGCTGATGAAAAGTCAGTTGTCATACTGAGACAGGATTCCTATTATAAAGATCAGTCTGAGATGTCTTTCGAACAGCGTCTGGAAACAAATTATGATCATCCATTCGCTTTCGATAATGATTTGCTGATTGAGCAGATTCATCAGCTGATGAGCGGGCAGTGCATTGAAAGGCCGATCTATGATTTTGTTCATTATACAAGAAGTACCGCATCTGAAACGGTGTACCCAAGCGATGTTATTGTACTAGAGGGACTGTTTGTACTAGAAGATGAGAAAATCAGAGAATTGCTGAATATTAAAGCCTTTGTTGAAACAGCAGCAGATGTACGGTTTATACGCCGTCTGCTCCGTGATGTAAAAGAAAGAGGCCGTTCTCTTGATTCAGTAGTTACTCAGTACATGAACACTGTGCGGGTTATGCATGACAGTTTTATAGAGCCAAGCAAACGTTATGCAGACATAATTATACCTGAAGGCGGGAAAAATACAGTGGCTGTAGATCTTTTGACAACAAAAATCAGTAGCATCATTCATCATACAATGCTATAATTACGACGCAAAAAAGGAGTAAAAACATGTCTGAATCCAAAATCTATGTAACAGAAGAAGGTCTTAAGAAGCTTCAGGATGAATATGAAAATCTTGTCCATGTTGTCAGAGAAGAGGTAAAGAGCGAACTGAAAGAAGCTCGCGCACTTGGTGATCTATCGGATTATGATGCAGCCCGTGAACGTCAGGCTCAGGTTGAAGCTAGAATCACTGAACTTGAAGGAATGATCAACAACCATGAAATTATAAACACGAAAAAGAACGGATCTAAAACGGTTCGCATCGGCGGAACAGTGACTATTGAATTTCTAGATACAAAACAAGAAGCAACCTATACAATTGTCGGCAGTACTGAAGCTGATCCAATAAATGGGAAGCTTTCAAATGAATCACCGCTGGCTCAGGCAATTCTTGACAAAAAAGCTGGAGTTACGGTAACTGTCAATGTAAAGAAACCTTATAAAGTCATCATTGTGAATGTAAAGTAAGGATTTATCGTTTTTATACATATGAAATAAGCAGGAGGTCTTTATGAGACATCTGCTTATTTTTTTATACTCATATTTTTAGCAATAGGAATAGAAATAAAGCCCATAAATATTGAGTCCTATAGAAAAAAAACAATTGAAGTTACTGTAACTGGGGAAGTGGCGAAAGAAGGAACATATGAGCTTCCGATTTATTCATCAATACAGGAAGTACTGGATGCTGCCGGAGTTAAAGACACAGCTGATCTTTCCGGAATCAATCCTCTTCTTCATCTGAATGATAAAGATACTGTATTCATTCCGTCTATTCATACAGATAGCAATAAATCAGAGATTAAAATATCCATTAATGCCGCTGATGCGGATACTCTTTGCACTTTGCCTGGAATCGGACCGCAGACTGCCGATAAAATCATTCAATATCGCATTCAGAACGGTCTGTTTCAATCATTGGAAGAACTCATGGATGTGTCTGGAATAGGTCCTGCTAAATTTGAAAAGATCAAGGAACTGATAAGACTTTGAAAACTGTTGAAGATAATTCACTTCTTTTAGCTGCTCTGATATTCCTAATACAGTGTACTGATGAGAAGATGATTTTAGCTGCGATAGCTGCAGGTTTATTTTTTTGGTATCTGCGGTTTCAGAAGCGAGGAATTCTAATTGTGTTTGCAGTATTTATGCTGATTCTTCCTGGCAGAATCATTCATCATGATGCTTCAGCTATGACAGCAGGAAGGGTGATTGAAGTAAAAGAAAAATATATTGTCGTTCAGAATGGTTTCAATAAAGCAATTCTATATACTGAAGAGCAGCCCTTATTTGACAGCATAATCAAATTCGATGCTGAATTGAATCCTATTGAAAAGACGCAAGGTTTCTTTAAGTTTGATTTTCAGGACTATTATTTACGGAAAGGAGTTGAATATGCAGGAACTGTTACCTCATATACTGTCTTAAAGCAGTTAATCAGCTTTCGTGCTTCTCTGCAGAATAAAATACAAAAATTTGATCGCCTATATGAAAAGGCAATGCTTAAAGGAATACTTCTATCCATTCGTGCGGATGAAACAGGATTGAAAAGCATGTTGAATCAATCGGCGTTTGCGTTAGGAGGCATCCTTTCATTCCTATCATTTTGTTTAAAGTTCTTTTTTGATAGGAAACAGGTTAAGCAAATTATATTTGTATGTACTGCAATCCTGGCAATTCTTTATTCATTTCCGCTGTTACTCGTTCAGCGAATCATTCTGCACTTGCTTGATAAACGCTGTGATCGTTTATCCGTTAAGTATGGAATTGGATTCAGTGTCATTATGATAATCTATCCTGAATCAGTCATCAGTGCAGCATTTCTGATCCCATGCATGTTTCGATTGACTCGATACTATTCTGTGCAGACAAAGAGAGTATCATTATTCTTTGGCATGATCATCCAGAGTATTCTTTTTCAAAGCATAAATATCATTCAAATGCTTATTTATCCAGTTCTTTTAATGTTCCTCGGTATACTTTGGTTTGCGGCCCTGATTGCTGTATTTATACCTACAGACATTTTTTTTCAAATGGTAAGGCAAGCAGATGCCATCCTTTCATACGCAATGATATTTTCAATGCCTGGCAGTGTTATGGGATTTGGATTAGCTGCTTACTGCAGTTTATTGCTTCTTTTAAGAAAAAGTCGATATTTTTGGAATGCAGCTATTGCAATGCTTCTTCTTTTTCAGGTTACTGGGATGTTTCATCCTCTTGCAGAATGCACATTTATCAATGTCGGACAAGGGGATTGCATCCTGATAAGAGCTCCTTTCAACATGCACAATATTCTGATAGATACTGGAAAACCTTCACAGCTGAACACTGTGCAGACATATCTGAATGCTAAATCTATCACTGAACTTCATACTATGATCATTACGCACAGTGATTCAGATCACAGCGGAAATGCCGAAATACTATCAGAATCTTTTCATACAAGTCAGTATATTCCTAACCATACCGCAGAAATTGCCGCCGGCCCATTTATGTTTTATGACTTAAATACTATAGCGAATGAGGATCAGAACCAGTCATCAATCGTAATTTTTACAGAAATAAATAAGCTGAAAATCCTACTGATGGGTGATGCTGATAAAATAACAGAAGAAGAAATCATACGCAATTTTGGAAATCTAGAGGCTGATATTCTTAAGCTTTCACATCATGGCAGTAAAACCGGATCATCAGATAAATTCTTAAATCAAGTAAAACCAAGCTTAGCTGTTATTTCATGCGGTTCATATAATCTATATCACCATCCAAGCATAGAAACGATGAAAAAGCTGGAAATCCGTGATATTCAGAATGTCCTAACAAAATCGGATGGCGATATAAGTATTTTCTTTTTGCCTGGATTAAATTTATTTCTGACCAGTACAGGTAAAATTGGTATAATACCATCGATATGATAACCGTTATACATGGTGATGAAATTTACGCTCTGACACAGGAAAAAGAGCGTATACTGCAGAAAGATGCAAAAGATGGAGATCTAAGCGATGTCGTCGAAATTGATGCCTCAGACTCCCATATGAATCTTATGCAGGCTATACAGGAATGCGATTGCATGCCGTTTTTTCATGAGAAACGGCTGGTCATAATGAACAATCCTTACTTTCTGAAAAATGCACCAAAACAAGTCGCTGCCGATGCAGCATCAAAAACTGCAAAAAAGAACAATAAGAACAATACTCCCGCAGACCCAAATGTGATTTTAGAAAACTATCTGGCGAATCCAAATGAGACAACAGATCTTGTATTTTTCTGCAGCGGGTATACAGCCAACAGCAATAAGAAAGAAACGAAGCTTCTGAAAAAATACAATGCAAAATTTGTACAATGCTGCCGACTTGATGAAGCTGGATTTCAAAGAAGAACCGATGAAGCACTGCAAAGAGAGCATCTTCATCTGAACAAAGAGGCAAGAACAGAACTGCTGGAACGTCTAGGAAACAGATTGGATCTGCTTTACAGAGCTATAGACAAACTTTTTCTTTATGGAGAAAAGAATCTAAATGCGGAAGACATCAAAAACTTAATAGATGAAAACCCTGATCTGGACATATGGAAACTTGGACAGGTATTTCTTACCGGAAGCATATCTGATATATTGAATTGCACTGAAGATATGATCCGTCATGGATATACATATACTGGATTGCTGCCAATGCTAGCATCACGTCTGAGAACTCTTTACAGTTTTAAAAAATTAAAAGAATTGGGCATGAATAATGATCAGATAGCATCCTACACAAAGAAAACACCAGGTCATGTCTATCATGGTCTGATGGATTGTGATCATATCAGCAGCAGAGTTCTTCTATGCAGCCTAAAAAATCTTGCTGATCTTGACCAGGGAATTAAGCAGGGAATCATCGATGAACGTGAAGGATATGAATTGATGATTCTCAAGAAGGGAAGAAAACATGCAGTCAATTAAAGAGCTTTATAAAATAGGAAGGGGTCCAAGCAGTTCGCATACGCTAGCACCTGAAAGAGCGTGTATTCTTTTCAGCAAAGAGTTCGGTAAGCAGTTCAGTTATGAAGTTGAACTCTATGGTTCTCTTTCGCTGACAGGAAAAGGACATTGTACTGATCAGATCATTAAAGAAACCCTTCCGGGACCTTGCGCTGTATCTTTTAAAAGAGACTGGGATGAATCATTTCCGAATGGATTCTATCTGAAGTCATTTGATGAAAACCATAATCTGACGCACAGCTGGACTGTATTCTCTATTGGCGGCGGCAGTATATCCATTAAAGAAAAACCTGTTACTTACAATGATGAAGTCTATCCTGAAACATCATATAACGATGTCGTGATTTATATGACAGAAAATCATTGTACAATTCCAGAATATATCTATCATTACGAACCGAATATTGATGCATATATGAAAACAGTACTGACAGCAATGCTTGACTGCGTTGAAAGGGGATTGCATGCAGAAGGTATTCTGCCTGGAAGACTGCAGCTGCAGCGCTCTGCTAAGAAACTTATGCAGCAGGCTGAAGAAGCAGATTCTGAGAACAGTCAGAAACTGAGACTTATGGCATATGCATATGCAGCAAGTGAAGAGAATGCTGCCGGGCATAGTGCAGTAACAGCACCGACACTTGGCGCATGCGGAGTTATGGCATCCTTAATGTACTACGCTTCAAAAGATCTTCATATTGAAGAGGAATGTCTGATTCATGCACTTTTGTGCGGCGGTCTTTTCGGAAATCTAATTAAGACAAATGCAACAATTTCTGGAGCAGTGGGAGGCTGTCAGGCAGAAGTAGGCACTGCAGTTTCAATGGCGAGTGCTGCTTTTGCTTATCTGAATCAGGCAAGCAGTGACCAGATTGAGTATGCGGCTGAAATTGGAATGGAGCATCTGTTAGGACTTACATGCGATCCAATCGGTGGGTATGTAATGATTCCATGCATTGAACGCAATGCAATGGGAATCTTAAGAGCAATTGATGCTGCAGTCCTATCCATGCACATGAGTCGGATAAAGCATCATATGATTTCATTTGATACAGTTGTTAAGACAATGCAGAAAACCGGTCAGATGATCCCAATTCAGCTGAAAGAAACTTCTGAAGGCGGTCTGGCTAAGGAATACGAGCATGAGTGAACGGGTTGTTGTACATACATTTCCTGCTTTATACGACAATCATTCAAAAGTACTGATTCTCGGTTCATTTCCATCAAGAATCTCTCGTGAACTGCAATTCTATTATGCAAATAGAACCAATCGATTCTGGAGTGTGATGGAACACATCTACAATCAGCAAATAGCAGATAGAATGCAGTTCTGTCATAAACATAGAATTGCTTTATGGGATGTGATTGCTTCATGTTCAATTAAGGGCAGTTCAGATAGTTCTATTCAGAATATACAGATTAACCCAATTGCTGAACTGGTGAATGCGAGTTCAATAGAAACTGTATTTACAACAGGGAAGAAAGCTGAACAGCTTTATAGAAAGTATATTGATATTTCAATTCCGCTGATTCCTCTGCCAAGTACATCAGCGGCTAATGCTGCCATGCGGCTGGATGATCTGATTGATGCTTACAGGATCATCAAGGAGTACACAGATGAAGAAAATTGAACTCCTGTCACCAGCAGGAAATATGGAGTCTTTAAAGGCTGCTGTCAGTGCCGGATGCAATGCTGTCTATTTAGGACTGACATCTTTTTCTGCCCGCGCTTTTGCAGGTAATTTTTCTCATGAAGAATTGATTGAAGCAGTGCATTACTGTCATTTCTATCACGTCAAAGTATATGTAACAATGAATACAATGCTTACTGAAACTGAGTTTGATAATGCGAAAAAAGATGTTGATTTTCTTTATAGAAGCCATGTTGATGCACTTCTTGTTCAGGATCTTGGCTTGTTCTCTTGGACACGGAAACATTATCCTGAGTTTGATCTTCATTGTTCAACACAGATGCATATCCACAATGCTTCAGGAGTACAGTTCATGATGAATCAGGGTGCTTCAAGAATTGTACTGGCAAGAGAAACCCCAATCGAGGTAATACGGGAATGCTGTGCTTTAAACGCTGAAATTGAAGTATTTGCTTATGGTGCTCTATGTATTTCCTACAGCGGCGAATGTCTGATGAGTTCCGCAGTCAAAAACCGTTCCGGAAACAGAGGTATGTGTGCTCAATGCTGCCGATTGCGCTATACTGCAATGGATAGTGATAGGAAACCAATCAAGGAGGATGGCAGATATCTCCTGAGTCCTTCAGATCTGAATCTTATTGATAGAATTCCAGAATTGATTTCAGCAGGAGTCACCAGTCTTAAAATTGAAGGCAGAATGAAGAGACCTGAATATGTTTGGCTGATAACCCATATCATGAAAGAAGCCATTGATGCATATTATGATCATAGAAAATACAGATTGGCTTCCGATGATGAAAAGTCACTTATGCTGATGTTCAATCGAGGCTTTACCGAAGGGCATGCATTTCATGCAGAAGTTTCTGAACGAATGAATCATATTCGCCCAAATCATATGGGAGTTCCTATTGGAAAAGTACTGGCTTATAAAGATAATCGTGTATTGGTATCTCTGAATCAGCGCTTAAACCAAAATGATGGCCTGCGTATTCTGAATGAGCCTTTTGATATAGGACTTACCGCTGTAAAAATTGAATTGAATAGTCTGCTTGTGAATCATGCTGATAAAAATACGGATGTGTGGCTTCAGTGCAACGGAAAAGATCATCCTAAACCTGGTATGATTCTGCTTAAGACCTCCGATTCTCAACTGCTTGATTATATTGACAGAAAAATTGCGGAGGGACCTGCTAGAATTCCAGTACATATTGAATATACTGCTGAAATCGGCAGATGCATGCAGCTGAAAGCTGCTGATGATGATGGGCATACAGCAATCTGCTGCAGCGAACAGGCTGTTCAGAAAGCCAAGAATGCTCCGCTGAGCAGCGAAAGAATTGAGCAGGCTTTGAAGAAATCAGGAGATACATTTTTTGAGGTGGTTTCTGTGAATGGAAAGGCGGATGACATATTCTTTCCAATGCAGGCATTGAACTGCTTACGCAGAGACACACTGAATGCATTGTCAAATCTGCGCAGTATAGAGGAATCAAGAGCAGAACCAGTATTTGTTTTTGATGAGCTGCATATAGAAGATATTCCGCTTCCAAATGCAATTATTTCTACGGATACAGAGTCCTTTGAAAAAGAAGGTGATTGGTACATCTGCCATCACGATACAGGGTCATACAGACTTCTTTCGACATTAAATGAGTCGCAGAATAATGCTGGTCATATCACTAAGTCAGTTCTTTCACAGATCGGTGATCTTAATGGAACATTTGAAAGCTGCATTGCGGGTATGTCATTCAACTGTGCTAACAGTGAATCAGTTGCTTTTCTTTTGCGCATCAAAGGCATATGCGGTGTTATAATTTCCAGTGAACTGAATGATATGCAAGTGCAGATGCTGCTCGAATCTTTCTTTAATAAACATGGATTCTATCCTCCTATATACAGATTGGTATATGGCAGAAGGGATCTCATGCTGATTAAAAATGGATTCAGTACAGTTCAAAACAAAATTTCTTTAATAGAGGATGAGGAAGGCAATGCTTTTCCTATAACAGTTCAAAAAGGTATAACTACAGTTATTGAACCGAAACCTTTAAAAGAAAATGAACTTGAGCATGTTAGAAATTACATTATTTTAACAAACGAATCTGCAGAAAGCATAAAAGCAATCAGAAAGGAATTAAATCATGAAGAATTTTCTTAAAGAATTTAAACAGTTTGCCATGCGCGGAAATGTAATTGATCTTGCTGTTGGCGTAATGATTGGGGCAGCTTTTCAAAGCATTGTTGCTTCTTTGGTCAACGATATACTTACACCGCTGATTTCGAGCATTTTCCGGATAGATGATTTTTCTACTCTTCGAATTCTGCTTCTGGATAGAGGAGAATCCTCTGTATACTTGAATTATGGTACATTTTTGCAGAGTGTTATCAACTTTATACTAGTAGCATTATGCATATTTCTTATTGTTAAAACAATCAATCGCTTAAAGAAAGAAAAACCAAAACCGGAAGAAGAGCCAAAATTAAGCTCTGAAACAATTGCTCTTAATAAGATCATTTCATTGCTAGAAGAAAAGAATGGCAGATAAACTATAATAACTTTCATGAACAGGCTTTGCGTCCTTCACTAAAAGGCCTGTTTTTGATATAATATGCAAGGTTTAAGGAGAATAAATATGTTCCTGAAACGAATTGAAATGCAGGGTTTTAAGTCATTTGCAGATAAAACAATTATATCTTTTGATGACCCTATAACAGGCGTAGTCGGTCCGAATGGATGCGGAAAAAGCAATATTTCGGATGCTGTTCGCTGGGTTTTAGGTGAGCAGAGCGCAAAACAGATGCGCGGAGTCAAAATGTATGATGTTATATTTTCTGGAAGTGCTGACAGAAGACCGCTAAACATGGCTGAAGTTACACTTGTTTTTGATAACGCAAATCACATACTGAACAGCAATCTTGAAGAAATTGAAGTAACTCGAAGACTATTCAGAGATACGCAGGAATCTCAATACCAGATCAATAAAAAAGATGTTCTATTGAAGGATATTGTCGAACTGTTTTTAGACACTGGATTAGGCAAAAATTCGCTCAGTATCATAGGGCAGGGCAATGTTATACAATTTGCTGAAGCTAAACCAATAGATCGCAGAGGCATTTTTGAAGAAGCGGCTGGAGTTGCCAAATACAAAAAGAGAAAACTAGAATCACTAAGCAGACTGGCAAGAACTAAGGATAATCTTGACCGCAGTACGGATATTCTTTCTGAGCTTGAAAAGCAGGTTTCACCGCTGAAAAGACAGGCACACAAAGCAGAAATCTATCGTGAAAAGAAAAAGAGACTTCAGGAGATAGAGATTTCTGTGCTTGTCAGAGAGATTGACCAGATTAACTTGCAGATTGAAGAAGCAAAGAAAACACTTTTTGATATTGATACAAAGACTGCAATGTACCAGACAAGCATTCAAGTATCTGAAAACAAATCACAGGAATCTAGAAAACAGAGCAGTCAGCTTGAAAAGGACATAAGTGAACTTCAGGAAGATCTGATGAAGAACATCAATCAGATACAAGCTCTTGAAGCTAGAAAAACAGAGCTCGACGAACGCCGTAAATACATCATTGAAACAGGTAACACAGAGCAGAAAGCAAAAGAATTAAAAGATCTTTTAGATGCAGCTCGCATTGAATTTGAAGATCGCAAGCAGCGCCTTGATGAACTGAATACATCTATCAGTCTAGATAGTGAGAAACTGAATCATACAGCTCAGAATATGGTTGACCGGTCACAGACATATGAGCAGTCTATGGGCATGCTGAGAAGCATGCAGAATCGAAAAGATGTTCTTGATCATCTGCTGAAAGATCCGTTTCTTTCACAGGCTGGCGTAAAATCAATCATGGACAATGCATCCGCATT
Organism: uncultured Erysipelotrichaceae bacterium; assembly: GCA_937902945.1. Lineage (GTDB taxonomy): Bacteria > Bacillota_I > Bacilli_A > Erysipelotrichales > Erysipelotrichaceae > Bulleidia. Next base: position 10,800 of record CALEMD010000117.1, read on the forward strand.
GAATGGAATACTTGGTGTCGTCGGACAAGTCATGAATGTAGAAAAAGGATATGAAGAGGCAATCTCTGTTGCACTAGGCGGAGCCATGTACAACATTGCAACAAAAGATGAAAGCAGTGCGAGAGATGCCATTCATTTCCTTACTAGAAATTTGAGCGGCAGAGCAACATTTCTTCCTATTACGGTCTGTTTTCCTCATACAGTCAGCAGAGAAAACCAGATTATATGTGACAATACCCAGGGCTATCTTGGAACAGCTGCAGATTTTGTCACATGTGACAGCTCTTTTCAGCCAATTGTAGAAAGCCTGCTTAGAAATGTTATTGTCACGGATACCCTTGAGAATGGCAATAATCTAAGTGCTTTGACAAAGCACAGCTGCAAAATTGTAACACTTACCGGTGAAGTCATACATAAAGGCGGTTCCATGACTGGCGGCAGAATACGCAACAGTACTACCATTATTACTGCCAAAAAAGAATTGAACGAACTGCTGCAATCTATTGATGCGCAGAGTGCACGAGCACAAATAGCAAAAAGTGATCTAGAAAAAACTCAGTCTCAGAAAGATGATATTGAACGCAATCTGCAGCAGAACCGTTATGCAGCAGCAAGTCTTGAACCAATTGTTGATGCTAAACAGGCAAAGTTTGAAAAACTTAAGAATGATCTGGCATTGCTGGAACCAAATGCAACGGACACATCGTCCGATAATAATACTGGTGACGAATTAATAGTTCGCTTGAATGAAGCATATTCAAAACGTGATTCAATTACTACTGAGATAAAAACAAAACGCGATCAGAAACTGTATATTCAGCAGGATTATGAACGCAAGGATCAGCAGATTCGTCAGCAGCGCAAAGAATTGGATACAGCAGTTGCTGCAGCAAATGCTATCAAGATTGATCAGGGCCGTCTCGAAACAAAGATGGAAACCAATCTGCAGCGATTGACAAGTGAATACCAGCTTACCTATGAATTTGCAAAGACAAAAACGGTTGATGGCAATATTGAAGATGCACGTCAGGAAGTCATGCAGCTCAGAACTGATATTGATCATCTTGGCAATGTTAATATGAATGCACCGGAAGAGTACAGCGAAGTTAATAATCGCTACGAATTTCTCAAGAAACAGATCGATGAACTAACCAAGAGCAGAGATAAGATTCTGAATGCAATTGATGAAATGGACGGCATCATGGTGCGCCAGTTCAAAGAAATGTTCGATAAGATAAATGGCGAATTCAATGAAATATTCCGCAGTCTTTATGGCGGTGGCAAAGCAAGACTTATACTTGAGGAACCTGATGATATTTTAAATACAGGCATTGATATTGATGCTCAGCCTCCTGGCAAAGCAGTTCAGAACAACATGCTGTTCTCAGGCGGAGAAAAGAGCCTGATAGCCATCTGTGTACTGTTTGCAATACTGAAAGTAAAGCCTGTTCCGCTCGTTATTCTTGATGAGGTAGAGGCTGCACTTGATCAGAGCAATGTTGAACGCTTTGCTCAGTATCTGCATAAGTACATTGCCCAGACTCAGTTCATTGTGGTAACCCATAGACCTGGCACAATGCAGAACTGTGATGTGCTTTATGGAGTTACTATGCAGCATCAGGGTAGATCGGAAGAGCACACGTCTGAACTCCAGTC
>CALEMD010000118.1 GCA_937902945.1 uncultured Erysipelotrichaceae bacterium
TGGAGTTCAGACGTGTGCTCTTCCGATCTCATCCATATGTGCTGCCTTCTCATACAGATTGTAGAACTGACGTTCATTTACGCCGTACATGTTACGAATTCTCTGCTTCTCACGAAGCTGTGTTCCGTAACCGCTGAGTTTGATTCTCTTTGTAGGTCCGTGTTGACCTGGTGCATAGGTTCTCTTTTTGAGTTCCTCGCCGGTTTCAAGAATCGAGAAGCTTAAACGTCTTGATTTCTTCCAAACCGATCCTGTGTAACGTGCCATGTTTTGTTTCCTCCTTATGGTTCGAGAAACAATAACAGGTGCAGATCTTCATATGCAGGGTGTTGCTACTGTTCCGTTTCGCTTATTGCAGCAAGTTACTACGGCGGCAGGATTTCTCCTGTTAGCAACGCCTTATGCATGACTCCGCAAGCTGCCATCATTTGACGCTCAATAAATATAGCAAATTCACTCATGGAAGTCAACGAATTATGCCTGTTTTCACTTTGCACAATGTGGTAGAATAAATACAAATGAGAGGTAGATGCTGCTATGGATAAAGTACTTACATTTTTATCGGATATCAGGGTTGTGATTGGAATCGGCGTTCTGGTTCTGATCCTTATTCTCTGGTTTATAGTGAAAAAGATACAGTCAGGCAAATATAAAAAAGAACTTCAGGAGCTTGAAGTTCGTTATAACAGCATAAAAAGTGTTCCGCTTTCCTTCAAAATGACAAAAGCGGTCGCAATTGCCAGAGTGGATCCTGAAGCAATGTCAAAAGTAACAGGATATAAAGATGATTTTGATAAGGCACAGGCAAATCTGAAGCAGATTTCTTCGGCCTTGGCAGATACAGAGGACAACATTCTGATCGGCAAGCTGAAGGATGCAAAAAAGCAGATGCTCGATCTTGATTCGAGTCTTCTTTTAGGTGAGCAGCAGGTGGGAAAATTGAATCAGTTCCTTGATTCTATCCTTGAAAAGGAGAATGCACAGAGAACAGAAGTCACGCAGCTGAAGAATGAATTCCGTGATTTGAAGGCTTCTGCACAGGAAAAGAGCAATACACTCTCCTACTGCTGGAATACAATTGAAAAGAATATAACTGAAACAGAGAAGATGTTTTCAGCGTTTGAAGAATGGATGTATGCATCTGATTTTGAAAAAGCAAATGCTGAACTGGTTAGCATTAAAACAAGCATGGAGCGTCTGAAGGAAATCATCAATACATTGCCGGAACTTTTGTCTGATGCAAGAGGCGTCATTCCAAATATGGTTGAATCTTTGCATCATGACTATACATCCTGCAAATCAGCCGGTGTATATCTGAAGCATCTGAATGTTGAGAAGAATCTTTCTGTCATAACAGCATCACTCAAAGACGACTTGAGCCATCTGAAGGAGGGTGATGCAACGGATGTCAGAACTCACTTGGATGACTATAAGACTCGCATCACGCAGCTTGATGAGCAGATCAGGACTGAAGCAGCTGCAGTTAAAGAGCTGAAGCCGCTGACAAAGGAAACGGAACAGCTCAGCAAAGATTCTGTGATCAACCTCGACTATGTCAGCAGTCAGTATCAGAAAGCTTCTGTACGATTCGGGCTTGAGGATATGGAACAGCGCATTGGCAATGATGATAAACGTCTGAAAGAACTTGCAATTACTAAGAGCAATGTATTCAGTATGGCTGGAAATGCCGATATACCGGCTAGTACAGTTCTATCTGACATGAAGGAGCTGAATCAGGATCTTACCAACTGCAATAATGATCTCAATGACATGAAGCAGCGACTCGAAAGTGCTGCCGGAGATGAGGAACGCGCAAAGAGACAGCTTGTCAAACTGCAGATCATCATGAACGAAATGCAGGTAAAGCGCAGAAAGTATAAGCTTCCATCCATTTCCAGCAACTATGAAGAGGATATGAACAAAGCAAATGAATATATTCGCAGTCTGGGGCTTCTGATTGATGAAAATCCACTGAATGTGCAGCTGCTGAATGCCACTCTGCAGGAAGCGATCAGCTTCATATATAAGCTTTACAATGACCTGACGAATATGATTGCATCTGTCATAATGGTTGAGAATACGATTGTATTCGGAAACAGATATCGTTCAACATATGCGGATATTGATTCAGACCTGACACGCTCAGAACTTTGCTTTAGAAACGGTGAATATACACAGGCTCTGACAATTGCCATCGCGACAATTGAAAAGATTCATCCAGGCAATTACGAGACTATGATCAAGGAGAATTCTAAGAGTGCAGCATAGGGTTTATTTCGATAACGCTAGTACAAGTAATATTAATCCTGAAATATATGAGACATACTGCCGGCTGTTAAAAGAAAACTATGCAAACAGCGAATCGCTGTACGAAGAAGGAAGCAGTATAAATCGTATGATGGAAAAAGCCCGGAGCGCTATAGCCGGGCTTTTAGAAGTATCGCCAGATGAAATTATATTTACAAGCGGATCGTGCGAAAGCAATACATCAGCTATCAAAGGAGTTTCTCTGGCATTGCCAGAGAAAAAGCACATCATTACTACTGCTGTAGAGCATTCGAGCATTATGAATGCATGTTCGCAGATGGAGAAGCTGTTTAGCTATCGCGTAAGCTATCTGCCAGTTGATCAATCTGGGAAAATCCGCATCAGTGATCTGATTGAAGAACTCGATGAAGACACGGCTCTTGTCAGCATAATGATGGTGAATAATGAAAGCGGAGCAATCAATCCGATAGCTGAAGCAGGAGAATACATCAAGAAACACTCGCATGCCTACTTCCACACTGATATGACCCAGGCTGCTGGCAAATTGCCTCTTTCAATGAATAATATAGATCTTGCTTCCATATCTGCTCATAAGATAGAAGGGCTGAAAGGGAGCGGCATTCTTATAAAGAAAAGACATGTTCCATTTGTTCCTCTTATCTGCGGAGGCGAACAGGAAAGTGGCATGCGCGGCGGAACTAGCAATGCAGTCGTTAATGCAATGCTCGCGAAAACGCTGCGTCTTGCAGAAGAAGGCAGAATTCAAAACCATGATAGAATCGCGCAGATGCATGATCATCTAATTGAAAAGCTGCAGGAAATACCGGGCATTGAACTAAACAGCCCAACAGACAGTGTTGATTCAATTATCAATTTCTCTTACGAGAAAATACCTAGCGAAGTTATGCAGAATGCATTGAATCAGAAAGGATTCATGGTTTCTGCGAGAAGTACATGCGACAGTCATTCTGTCAATCCAAGCTATGTTCTTACGGCAATGGGATACAGTACAAGAAGAGCATCCTGCTGCATCAGGGTGAGTCTGTCAGCAAGGAATACGATACCGGAAACAGATGCATTCATCTGTGCACTAAAGGAGATCATTGAACACTATGGCTGAATTTGATACAGTACTGATCCGCTACGGCGAGCTCAGCACAAAAGGAAAAAATCGAAAGGATTTCACAAAAAAGCTTCTGCAGAATATCAAAAGAATGCTGAAGCAGTTTCCTGATCTTCAGTACACAAGAACCTACGACAGAATCTATATTCATTTGAACGGCAGCGAGGATATTGCAGAATTGCGCAGACTGCTTTCGATGGTATTCGGCATCAGTTCCTTTTCGTTCACAGAAAAAGTAAAAGCAGATCTAGAAGTGATAGAAGCCACGGCATTGAGGATGGCACAGGAAACGAAACTGTCTACCTTTAAGATCGTCACAAAGAGACATGATAAGACTTTTCCTATGAACAGTGATGGCATCAACAGAGCTGTTGCTGGAGTCATACTGAAGAATACGGATCATAAAGTTGACGTTCATAATCCTGATTTTAAAATACGCATTGAAGTACATGAGGATGCCGCATATCTGACATCAGAAAAGATACCGGGAGCAGGAGGATATCCTACTGGCATCAATGGCAAAGTACTGCTGATGCTTTCAGGAGGAATCGATTCGCCGGTTGCGGCTTATGAACTGATGAAGCGCGGCATTGAAGTAGAGGCGGTGCATTTTGCTTCTCCGCCATATACTTCTGACAATGCCAGGAAGAAAGTTATGGATCTTGCCAGTCTGATCAGCATTTATCAGGGCAGGATGAAAGTCCATGTCATTAATTTCACTGACATGCAGCTGGCAATCAATAAAGCAGCCGGAGATCCATATTCAATAACTCTGATGCGCAGAATGATGTTCCGTATTGCAGAAAAAGTTGCTGAAAACAATCACTGTCTGGCATTGGCTACAGGAGAAAGCATCGGTCAGGTTGCCTCACAGACACTGGAGAGTGTAGCCTGCATTAATTCAGTTATACATATGCCGGTTATCAGACCGCTTGTCTGTTTTGATAAGATAGAGATTATTGAACTTGCTAGAAAGATCAATACTTATGAGATTTCTATCGAACCGTTTGAAGACTGCTGTACAATCTTCGACCCGAAGAATCCTGTTACAAAACCTGTCAATGAGAAAGCCGAAGCATATGAAAGCAGATTTGACTATGCTAAAATGATTGAGGATTGCATGAACAGCAGATTTACAGAAGTGATCCATCCTGCAGTTCAGGAAGAGTATTTGTAATAGATACAGAAAGAGAGGATGTTCCAATGGGTTTATTCTCCAGTAAAAAACACAATCCGCAGATTGTGAAGGAGTTTGAAGCACTGATGGTTAAAGGCGCATCTGAAAGTGAGAATGAGTTTTTAGACAGTCTTAACAAAATCACAACAGCGATTGAATACGATAATTCCTATTCAACAAATGATAAGTTGAAGATATATGAACTGATATCGCAGATCAGCAACTGCACCGCTTCGCAGCGCTCTAAATATGCATCTCAGCTTAAAAAGAAGCTGTCATAAAGTGAAGGAAGGGAATGGTTCTCTTCATTTTTATTATTCGGAATCAATTGATTTATGCTGGAGTCTGTATATAACCACCTCTGCATTTGAAAGAAAGCGCACATCTTTGACTGTCGTACCGACACCGTTGGATATATCCAGAGTGAATGAACCTGAAACAGTGTGCTTGCCGCGGAAATAATTGACTGCCATTTCCGGTGTATATAAGGCATCGAAGAAGTAGTAAGCCTGTCCGCCAAGACTGTGCCCAGCAAGAAAATACTTAGTTGAATCGGCTGGAACACTGTCAGCAGTATCCGGTGTATGGCATACAGTCAGAACAAAGGATGTAGGAGATACATTGGCATATGCCGCACTGATATCAGCGGTACCTTTAAGACCGCTGTCTAGACCTACTATGGCAATGGATTGCGAACCTTCGTTTCTGAGACTGATGGAGCTGTTCAGCAGAAGTTCGAAATCACCATTGTAAAGGGTATCTTTCACATTCTGCAGACGTGTGTCATCAGAATGGTCAAAATCACCGAGAACAGCAAATTTGCCCAGCGGCGCTTTGATGGATTTCAAAGCCGCAGTAACAGTGCTGATCTGTTCCTCTGTGACTGTGCCGGCATTTTGATCATACAGATCGCCGCCGAAGATGACAGCATCTGGAGAAAGACTGTTGATCGTATCGATCAGCTTGCCCAGTCTTTCGTCATCCATGAAAGTTCCATAATCCAGATCGGTGAAAAAAAGGATGTTTACATCATCAAGCTGATCCGGAATATAAATGGAGGAAATGGTTTCATAGCGCGTAGTGAAACGTGATGGAGCTGTATAAAAAGCATCAAATGCAAGTACTGCACTTGTACATATCAGCAGGGCTAGGATCAGAAGGATCCTGATAATCAGTTTCTGAGTTTTCATAGAATAACGATAACATGATAACACATGGATGCTGGTGAGGTATGCTATAATCCTAAATGAAAAGAGACGAATGCATGCTTGAAAAAGCGTATCTTATTAATCTGAAAGTAATACTTGCACATCCTGATGACAGCAATCGGTTACTGTCGGCATTGACGCAGAACGGACTGCCTTTTGTGTTTATTGATGAAAGCGGTCTTTTCACACGTGAACAGCTGAGTGAAAAACTATATGATTATGGCTTTAAAGGAATCTATCCAGAACTGTTCTATACCAGCAATATGGCTGCTGTAGATTATGTGTTGCAGCAGGACCCAAATCATCTAAGAGCTGGATATCTAGGTTCAGCGGCACTTAAGAATGCTTTGCTGACAGGCGGCTTTCAGATCTGCCAAGAGCATGCAGACTGGCTGTTTTTGGGATTGGACAGGAACGATGGCTATCCTGACTACTGCAATGGACTGCAGATGATAGGTTGCCACAAATGATGAGCCGATTTACAGCCGCAGAGAAACTAAGATGATAGGGGCGGGCGCACAGACTGCGATGCTTGAATATGCTTCTGGCAGAAAGGCCCTGCATATAGGAATGCCGCAGCCGATCATAGCTCTTTGCGCTATGAAATACATAGGAACATCAGCTGATAATACAATTCTAGTCGGCGACAGCGTTTCAAAAGATATTCTATGCGGCAATCGAGCAGGAATGGAAACTGTGCTGATTTCGTCAGATATGAGTGAATCGGCTGAGCTTCTTAAAGAAGTGCATCCAACTTACTTGGTTGAAGACCTAAACGGTCTGCTTCGCTGAAGCTTGATTGACAAGCCATTTGAACAGAGCAAGATGATCTGCATGCGCACAAAGATTTTCTGGATGCCATTGAACAGCTATGACATCTTTTTTTTCAATTCCTTCAATGATGCCGTCTTCAGAATGGCAGGTTACAGTAAAAGAAGGGGAAGGAATGTCAATGCACTGATGATGGAAACTATTGACTTCACATGTATCAGAGTAAATGCTATGCAGCAGTGAGTTTTCAGTGAAGGATACTTTATGACTGAAAGCTTCTCTATCCGTAATATCCCGTTTCAGCTGATTATGCTCCAGACATCCAGGGGCTTCCTTGTCTATGTCCTGAATCAAAGTGCCGCCTTCAGCAGCATTGATAATCTGAATGCCGCGGCAGATGCCAAGAATTGGCTTTCCGGCTTTATTGAATGCTCTGTATAGTGCAATATCGTTTTGATCAAGAATGGGGTCTGTATCTAAGCTGTATGTGTTTGGCTTGTGATACAAAGAAGGATCACAATCCACGCCGCCGGTAACTGCAAGCGCATCTGCACATTGAAGAGCCTGTTCTGCCTGTTCATCCGTGCAAAGCGGCAATAGAATCGGGAAACCGCCGGCAAGTTCAATTGCATTGAAATAGGACTGGGTGTCATAAAGCAGTGTGCTGGAATCTTTCTTGGCAATACGGCACGTGAGTGCAATGATCGGTTTCTTCATATATGTTCCTCTTTTCTGTACATGCAGCCCTGCATCAATCCGTGCTGGCGCATGTATTTATCAATTCCATTTATGGTTTTCTTCTTGTCCAGTGTCCAAAGTGGGGCAATCAGCTGATCCGCCGGCGGATCAGCTGTGACTCGTTCAATGATTATGTTAGGGTTCAATGAGGCAATCTGTGTGGAAACAATCTGTATATACGCATCTTGGCTCAGCAGAGGGAAAGGATGGATTCTGTATTCTTCTGCAAGAATACTGCCGGAAACAACACATAGCATATGAAATTTGACAGCATCAGCACCAACTGTATTCAGAATAGAAGCATTGGCGAGCATCTGTTCAGCATCTTCATTGATTAAGCCGTTGATCAGATGCACGGATGTTCTTATGTCAGTCTGCTTGAGTCTATGCATGCAGTCGGCAAACACCTGTGTTGTATATCCTCTGTGATAAGCATCAGCACTTCTGTCATTGGAAGTCTGCAGCCCTAGTTCAATCCATATATCCTTGTATTGGCATAATGATGACAGCCATTTGATCTTCGCATCATCAAGACAGTCTGGGCGGGTAGCGATTATGATTGCAGGAATATCGGGCATCTCCATAAAGGGCAGAAGCATTTCCTTGATTTGGGATAAAGATCCGTGTGTGTTGGTATATGCCTGGAAATATGGCATGGGCATAAAATCCGTTTTATATTTGTTCTTTACTTTGCTTAACCCTTCAGCATACTGTTTTGAAAGACTCTCATTGCGGCAGAGAATATGCTCACCGGCACCTTCTGCCGCACAGAAGGTGCATCCGCCGATATTCTTTGTGCCATCTCTCGTGGGACACGTGAAATGCGCATCCAGAGGAATCCGGACAGCTTTTCTGCCATACCTTTTTATGCAGTCGAAGACAAAGGTATGATAGAGGTGCTGATCATATGTATATGGGAAAGGGTTATTCATATAGGTTATTATATCTCAAAAAGAAAATATTTACATTCATAAGAAAAATTTACAGAAATGCTTGCATATAGTTTTCAAGATGCTATTATATTAGCAGATATAACAGGCGAAGAAGAGAAACAGTAAGCAGGATGCACTGTCAGAGAATTCCGGGAAGCTGAGAAGGGAATCGGTGAAAACTGCCCAAACACATCTCAGAGCTGTTCCGCTGAATTAACAGTAAGCGGATCCGGGTGCACCCGTTACAGTGCATGAGTATGATGGTACTCAATGAGGCTTCTGCCGTGAGACAGAAGTAAAGCTTGGTGGAACAGCGGGATTGAACCTGCCCTTGTATGGGCAGGTTTTTGCGTTTCCGGGGTTCAAAAGATGCGGCTTATGTTATATCCAGGAGGAAGAATATGAAGAAAATTTGGATTGCAGCATTAACAGCCGTATTAATGAGCGGATGCACCGCTGGCAGCAGCATTGCAGAATCAGCAAAAGATAAGCAGAATAAACTGGGGTATGAAAAGATAACGATAGGCCTTGATGACACATTTGCACCAATGGGATTCAGAGATGACAATGGAAATCTGACAGGATTCGATGTAGAACTTGCAGAGGAAGCTGCTGAAATTCTAGGAGTAGAAGTAGAGTTTCAGCCGATTGACTGGTCAATGAAGGAAACTGAATTGAATTCCGGAAGCATTGACTGCATCTGGAATGGATACTCTATTACAGAAGAAAGAAAAGAAAAGGTTTTATTCTCAGATGCTTATCTGGATAATAAACAGATCATTATTGTGCTGGCTGACTCGGGTATTGATTCAGCAGATGATCTAGCAGGAAAAACAGTGGCAGTTCAGAAGGACAGCAGTGCTCTATACGCTGTAACCGCAGACACTGCATTCACTGATGCACTGCTGCAGGGAGCACCAATCGAATTTGATACAAATATTGAATGTTTTCTGGATCTTGAAGAAGGCCGAGCTGATGCGATCGTTACTGATGAGGTTCTGGCAAGATATGTCATGAAACAAAGAGGCGAAGAGCAATATAAAGTACTTGATGATGATTTCGGAACTGAAGAGTATGCAGTTGGCTTCCGCAAAGAAGATACTGTGCTTTGTGCAGCTGTCAATGATGCATTGCTGCAATTGAAGGACAATGGAACATACCAGCGCATATACAGCAAATGGTTCTCAAATAATTGAGTATGCTGCTGAATATTATTCCCAGTCTTCTGACTGGATGTGCACAGACTCTGTCCTTGTTTGCAGAAACAATAGCTGTATCACTGATATCTGCACTGCTGCTGGCCTGCCTGCAGTATCAGGGAAATGCGATATTCAAGAGACTGCTGGGCGTATTTATTTATATTGAAAGAGGAACGCCTCTGATGCTGCAGCTGATGTTCATTTACTTTGGATTGCCGTTTCTGGGAATTACGCTTGACCGCAATGCATCCATACTGACTGCTTTCATTCTGAATTACACAGCCTACCTAACTGAAATATTCAGAGCCGGAATAATGGCTGTAGACATCGGACAGTTTGAAGCAGCTAGAGCGCTTGGAATGAGCAATGGACATATGTTTATACGCATCATTCTGCCTCAGGCAGCAAGATGTTCCATTCCTCCGGTCACAAATGAAATACTGAATCTGATTAAGGATACATCTCTGATTACAGTTCTTGGCGCATCTGAGCTGCTGAAAGCCGGAAGAACAGCTGTAAATACATATGCAACAGCACTGCCGTTTGTATATGTAGGCATTCTTTATCTGATTATGAGTGCTGCTGCAAGCTATATCATGAAAAAAGTTGAGAATGCTTATATCTGGCAGAATTGAAATTTGCATATCAATTTGTTAAAATGACGATGCAGTGATGAAGAAACCTACTAGCTGATTGCTGTGGTGCAGAGAGACGGGATCTTATGGTGAAACCCGGAGCACAGCAGTCAGTGAACTCAGTTTTGGAGCAGCCGTATTCCTGACGTTATCTGGAAAGAAAGTGCATGGATTTTTCCATGAACTAAGGTGGTACCGCGTTAAATAAGACGTCCTTAGAAAATAAGGGACGTTTTTCTTTTGAGGGAGGCATTACTATGGGATACGATCATCAGTCTATTGACAGCAAGTGGCAGAAGTACTGGGAAACAAATAAGACATTCAGAACGGACACGTGCGATTTCAGCAAGCCGAAATACTATGCGCTGGATATGTTTCCTTATCCGTCAGGCGTAGGCATTCATGTCGGCCATCCGGAAGGCTATACAGCAACGGATATTATCTGCCGCATGAAACGCATGCAGGGATACAATGTCCTTCATCCGATGGGATTTGACAGTTTCGGTCTGCCGGCAGAACAGTATGCCATTCAGACAGGACATAATCCAGAAGGATTCACTGCGAAGAATATTGAACATTTCCGTTCACAGCTGAAAATGCTTGGATTCAGTTTTGACTGGGATAGGGAAGTGAATACAAGCGATCCTTCCTATTATAAATGGACCCAGTGGATCTTTAAGCAGCTGTTTGAGGATGGACTGGCGAAATGTGTTGAAATGCCAGTCAACTGGTGCTCAGAACTGGGTACAGTTCTGAGCAATGATGAAATCATTGATGGCAAAAGTGAACGCGGAGGCTATCCTGTTATCCGTAAAAACATGAGGCAGTGGGTCATTGATATTGTCGCCTATGCAGATAAGCTTTTAGCTGGACTTGATACGATCGATTGGCCGGAATCAACAAAGGAAATGCAGAGAAACTGGATAGGGAAATCTGTAGGAGCGCATGTCAATTTCAAGGTAGCTGACTGCGACGCTCAGTTCACAGTTTTTACAACCCGCTGTGATACGCTGTTTGGAGCCACATACTGTGTACTTGCTCCGGAACATGAGCTTGTTGAACATATCTGCACTGCTGAACAGAAAGCAGCTGTTGATGCATATAAAAAGGAATGTGCAACCAAGTCAGAACTTGAGCGCACTGAATTGAATAAAGATAAAACGGGTGTATTTACAGGCGCATATGCTGTCAATCCAGTAAATCAGAAAAAGATACCAATTTGGATTTCTGATTATGTTCTTGCTACCTATGGAACAGGCGCAATCATGGCAGTTCCTGCTCATGATGAAAGAGACTATGCATTTGCTAAAAAGTTTTCTTTGGAAATTATACCTGTACTAGAAGGCGGAAATGTAGACTCAGAAGCATATGTAGGAGATGGTCTGCATATAAATTCCGGCTTTATGAATGGAATGGATAAGCAGACGGCAATTGATGCGATGATTCAATGGCTTGAAGAAAACCATTGCGGACAGAAAAAGATCAATTATCGTTTGCGTGAATGGATCTTCGCTAGACAGAGATATTGGGGCGAACCGATACCGGTTGTTCATATGGATGATGGCAGAACCGTTGCATTGTCTGATGATCAGCTGCCTTTGATACTGCCGCCAACAGATGACTACAGACCTGATAAGAACGGTGAATCACCGCTTGCTAGAATCAAGGGCTGGACAGATGTGGAAATTGACGGAAGTCATGGCAAAAGAGAAACAAGCACAATGCCTGGCAGTGCCGGCAGCAGCTGGTATTTCCTGCGTTATATAGATCCGCACAATGACAATGCCATCGCAGATTATGATCTGATGAAGCATTGGATGCCGGTAGATCTTTACATTGGCGGTCCTGAACATGCGGTTGGCCATCTGCTTTACGCAAGAATGTGGACGAAATTTCTCTTTGACAAAGGGATATGCCCAGTGGATGAACCATTTGCCAAACTTGTCCATCAGGGAATGATCCTTGGCGGCAATGGCATAAAGATGGGGAAGCGCTATCCTGAATATGTTGTTGATCCAAATGCAGTAGTCAGAACATATGGTGCAGATACGCTTCGTGTTTATGAAATGTTCATGGGTCCGCTTGAAGCAAGCAAGCCATGGTCTGAACAAGGTGTGGATGGAACAAGAAAATGGCTTGACAGAGTATACAGACTGGCGACAGATAAGGATCGCATCCTTTCAGAAGCAACTCCAGATCTCGACTACAGCTATCATTTCATGATCAAGAAAGTCACTGACGATATTGAAACACTGAATTTCAATACGGCAATCTCACAGATGATGATTTTTGTAAATGATGTTTATAAAGCAGGGCATATAAGCAAAGATATGCTGATAGGATTTATTAAGGTACTGAGCCCATTTGCACCGCATCTGTGTGAAGAACTGCATCAGCAGCTGACCGGCATCG
>CALEMD010000119.1 GCA_937902945.1 uncultured Erysipelotrichaceae bacterium
AAGCCATCCAAATCGAACACAGAATATGCACAGCATTGCAGCAATGCTGGCAGTGGATACATAATAGGATGAAAATAAGATGGCGGTGCAGACGATGACAGCAGAGCATAGATCTGGTATTTCACCATGCTTTATATCTGCTGCCGATGCAAGATAGAAAATCGGCATAAGAATTGCGGTCGTAATGCGCAATTCGAAAGGAATTGGAATAATGAATAGAACTGGATAAAGAAAACCAAATACAATTTCAGTTATTATATTGGAAATTGGAATTTCTGCATTGCAGTATCTGCATCGGCCTTTCAGGAGAACAAAACTGAGAATAGGGAAAAGATCAATTGCACACAGTACATGACTGCAGCTGCAGCATCTGCTTCGTGCATGAATCAGATAATGCGGATAACGATCTGCTAGACACTTCGCAAAGGAACCGATGCATATACCTAATAGAAAAATCATATTCTGCCTCCGAATAATCTATACGCATCTGAAATTGGATTCCACTTGATTGTTATTGCAATAGTGATATCATAATGATATCAATATAATCGTATTGGTGAAGCAGTATGACAAATACTGCATATTAGGGAGACAGAATATGCTGAAAGTAGAAAATCTTCATAAATCATTTGGCGACAAGGAAATCCTCAAAGGAATCTCTTTTGAGGTTGAATCAGGGAAAATATTCGGTTTTATCGGGCATAATGGCGCCGGTAAAACGACAACAATTCGCTGCGCTGTAGGAATTCTTGATTTTGATGAGGGCAGTATTGCCATTGATGGGAAGGATCTTAAGAAAGATCCGATCGGCTGCAAGCAGGTCATGGCTTATATTCCTGATAATCCTGATCTCTATGACAATCTGACTGGAGTTCAGTATTTAAACTTTATCGGGGATATGTTTGGAGTAGATGCTTTCTTAAGGACAGATAGAATTGAATCTTTAGCTAAAGAACTTGAAATCTATGATAGTCTTGGCGATCCGATATCAGCACTTTCCCATGGCATGAAGCAGAAAGTAGCTATTATAAGTGCATTTCTGCATCAGCCTAAGCTGCTTGTACTGGATGAGCCTTTTGTCGGCTTGGATCCAAAGGCAAGCTATACACTGAAGCTGAAGATGAGAGAACTGTGTGATAACGGAAGCAGTATATTTTTCTCGAGCCATGTTTTGGAAGTGGTGCAGAAGCTCTGTGACCACATTGCCATACTGAAAGCTGGAGAAATAATCCGTCTTGGTAAAACAGATGAGATTGTTCATCCTGATCAGTCATTGGAAGATCTGTTTCTGGAGCTTGAAAAATGAACAGAAATACATGGCTTCTTATAAAAGTACAGCTTAAGAACCTGTTCTTTCACAAGAGAAAGAAAGGGACTAGAGGTGGAATGGCTGGCATGCTTATAGCAGCAGCTGCTATTCTGTATGTTGATGCAGTATATAACTGGATGCTGTATTCTTCTGTTGATCCTGCTCATTACTACGCTGTGCCGCAGCTTCTTGTGACAGTCGGAATTGTCTGCGTATTCATGTTTGGAGTAAACAGTGCGCAGGGAGAACTCTTTGGTTTCAAAGATTTTGATATGCTGATGTCATTGCCTGTATCAGCTGAAAGCATATTTGTTTCTAAAATCTCTACGTTCATGATTCTCGAATATTTATATTCAGCATTATTTGTTATACCGACAATGATCATTTATGGAGTAATGGCAAACGCGTCATTTGTATTCTATATATTTGCTTGCATAGGCTTTATATTTCTTCCGATGCTGCCTGCGGCATTGGCTTCTTTGATTGCTCTAGGGATTCGCAAGCTTACTTCTAAAATGAAAAACAAGAATTTTTTCAATAATCTGTTTCAGATTATACTGATTTGCGCGATATTTGCGTTCTCATTTGGAATGAACGGGATGAATGATGCAGCCGCTGCAAATATGTTTATCAGTGCTGCAGATTCCATAACCAGATACTTTCCGTTTGCGGACTGGTATGTTATGGGAAGCATTCATGCAAATCTATTTCATCTGCTGCTTTTCTGCGTTTTGAATCTTGCTGCATTTGCAGCCTTGATAATGCTATTTTCCAAGAGCTTTGTTAAGATCAATCTTGCTGGAAAGCAGGGATATCATGTCCGCAATTTCCGTCTCCGCAGAAAGAATAAAAACACGCAGTTTATGGCTTTATTCAAGAAAGAACTGAATAAGTATTTCAGCAACTTCATGTATGTGATGAATATGTCTATTGGCCAGATCATGCTGCTGATAGGTGCAGTGTATCTTTTGTTTAATCAGAAGACTGTAAATGATTTTCTGGTATCAGGATTTGGAGAAAGCGGAATCATATCTTATGGAGCTTTGCTATTAGCTTTGATTTGCGGATTGATGGCACATCTATCCTGTACAACATCATGTTCTATATCACTTGAAGGGAAATTTCTTTGGATAACAAAAACGCTGCCGGTCAGCACTAACAAGATATTTGCATCGAAAATACTGGTGAATCTATGCGTTATACTTATACCGACTCTTCTTGCTTATGGAATTATTGCAGTGGTATTCAGTGTTCCGCTTGTTATTGCATGTCTTGCATTTATCTACATCATTGCAGCTGCTTTATTTGTATCCATGGGCGGCTTAACAATCAATCTGTTTTTTCCTAAACTGGTATTTGACAGAGAAATCATTGTCATAAAGCAAAGTGCTTCAACGTTCATCAGTATTGTTGGAGGGATGCTTATTGGCGGATTGGCTGTTTTCCTGTTTGCAAACTTTGCTGGATCCGTGCAGAAAGCGCAGATGGTATTTTCTATCATTACTGCTGTATACGCCGTAGCTGATATTGTACTCTTTATTTATCTTCGCAGCGGGGGCAGAAACAGATTCTATAAATTGGGATAAAATGATGATTATCTGCTATAAAAAGACTATAATTTATACAGGAGGTATTCATAAATATGAAGGATCTAAAAGGTACTAAAACAGAAAAGAATCTTCAAACTGCATTTGCTGGAGAAGCACAGGCTCGTACAAAGTATGATTACTTTGCAAGCCAGGCTAAGAAAGATGGCTATGAACAGATTGCTGCTTTCTTTACTGAGACTTCCGGAAACGAAAAAGAGCATGCAAAACTCTGGTTCAAATATCTGCAGGGAGGTTCCATTCAGTCAACTGATAAGAATTTGACTGCTGCTGCAGAAGGTGAACATTATGAATGGACAGACATGTACAAGACAATGGCTGAAGATGCTGATGCAGAAGGATTCCCAGAGATTGCAGCCCAGATGAGAGGCGTACTAGCAATTGAAAAAGGGCATGAGCAGCGCTATCTGAAACTTCTTGAGAACATCAAGAGCGGTGAAGTATTTGCCCGCAAGGATGAAGTAACTTGGCAGTGCCGCAATTGCGGACACATTGTCGTTGCAAAAGAGGCTCCAAAAGTTTGCCCTGTATGCAAACACCCGCAGAGCTACTTCGAAGTAAAAGTTGTCAATTACTAGTCTATAGAGACAGCAGATATCTATGATAGTCTGCTGTTTTTTTATTGGCTTTGTGAAAAGCAGAACAGAAGAACTAGGAATTGGAAATGATCATACTTGTAATAAAATGAAGGAAAGGCATATAATCATACATGCTATATCAATGGGGAAAAATGTGATACAGAAAACTACGATTCGCGAAAAACTTGTAAAGAAATTCTCGTCAGTGCAGCTGTTGGCAATGAGTTTTGGTTTTGTTATTCTTTGCGGTTCGCTTCTGCTTTCACTGCCTATTTCCAACAAAATAGAAATTCAGCCGATTATTAATAATCTATTTGTTGCTGTCAGTGCTGTATGTGTTACGGGACTGACACCGATTGTGATTGTTGATCAGTATACTGTTTTCGGCCAATGCGTACTGATTCTGCTGATGCAGATAGGCGGTCTGGGATTGATGACTTTTCTTGCACTGTTCATAACAGCAGCACGCAAGAAAATGAATTATGCTGAAAAACAGCTTCTTGCTGATGCAACAAGCAAGACGGATATGTCAAAGGTTCCTGAATATGTAAAAAGAATTGCAAAATATACATTATTCTTTGAAATGATTGGATTTGTGCTGCTGTGCATAAGGATGGTCCCGGAATATGGTCCGCTGACTGGCATGTTTAATTCTTTGTTCCTCTCGATTTCTGCCTTCTGCAATGCAGGAATCGATAATATATCCGCAGCGTCAATGGCAGCATATGTAAGCGACCCACTGGTTTCTCTGACAATTATGGGTCTGATTGTTACCGGCGGTCTTGGCTTTGTGGTTTGGTTTGATCTAAGCAATCACCTGAAAGAAAAAAGAGAAACGCATTACAGTCCTAAGACTCTGTGGCAGCATCTGAATCTTCATACGAAACTGGTTATAACAATGACATCTATACTTCTTATATCTGGATTTTTACTGATATTCGTGATTGAATATAATAATCCTCAGTCATTGGGAAATCTTAGCTTTGGCAGCAAACTGTTAGCTGCTGCATTTCAGTCGGTAACCCTTCGAACTGCGGGATTCAGTACTTTGAATATTGGGGCACTTCATCCAGCAACGCTGTTTCTAATGTGCATATTCATGCTGATAGGCGGATCTCCTGGAGGAACTGCCGGCGGTATTAAAACCACCACCCTTGGTGCATTTGTCATCCTTGTTCACGCTACATTGAAACAGAATGACAGTCCGCACTGCTTTAAAAGAGAAATCAGCCAAGCCGCATTTCTTAAGGCATTTGTAACATTCTGGCTGTTCTTATGTGCACTGATTGCGGCTTTAACGCTTGTCGGGATATTTGAAGGTACTTCATTCAGCTTCCTGGAAATTATGTTTGAATGTTTCTCTGCAATTGGAACTGTTGGATTATCAATGGGGATCACACCCGCATTATCTACAGCAAGCAAGATAGTAATTATGGTCTTGATGTTCATCGGCAGAATCGGTCCGATCACCCTTGTACTGTCATTTGTTAAGAATCGCCGCAAGAAAGTCAGCGGTGTAAAATATTCTGATGAAGATATCATCATCGGGTAGGAGGATATTATGTTTGAGAAGAAAAGCTATGCGATACTGGGCCTTGGCATATTCGGTTCAACGATTGCCCGTGTACTGAGTGACAGCAATCATGATGTTATCGCTATTGATCGTGATATTACCTGTGTTGACAGAGTTTCTGAGTATGTTGTCAATGCGGTACAGGCAGATATAACGGATATTGATCAGCTGCGTTCAATAGGTGTACAGGATGTCGATGTTGCAGTAGTAGCAACTGGCAGCCATCTGGAAGACTCCATTATGGCTGTTTTGAATCTTAAGGAACTCGGTGTACCTTATGTAGTGGCTAAAGCAAAGAATAGAAAGTATATGAACATCCTTGAAAAAGTGGGTGCAGACAGAGTTGTCCGCCCTGAAAAGGAAATGGGCGAAAGAGTTGCCAAGCAGCTTCTAAGCACGAATATCATTGATCTGATCGATATTGATGACGATTACAGTGTCATTGAAATTGCCGCTTTGCCGGATTGGCAGAACAGAAGTCTGAAAGACTTGAATCTGCGTAAAAATTTTGGTATAAACGTATTGGGAATCAGAAAGAATCCGAAAGCTCATCTGAGCATTTCACCTGATGCAGATTATGTAATATCTGAACAGGATCGGCTTCTGATTATTGCTGATAAGAAGAAATTTGCTGAACTTAATCTTGACTGAGAGGAAAACTATGTCTGAATTTATTTATAAGCCAAAAGGCACATGCTCAACTAAAATGATATTTGATATTGAAGGTGATACGGTTAAAAGCCTTCGTGTTGAAAACGGATGCAGCGGCAATCTGCAGGGCATTTCATCTTTGATAGAGGGCATGAAAGTTGATGAAGTGATTGAAAAGCTGGATGGCATACGCTGCGGTCGAAAGGCGACATCCTGTCCTGATCAGATGGCACAGGCTTTGAAGCAGTATAAGATTGACAGATAAGCTGAATCGTATAGCTGATTTCTGTTGACCTCGTTCATTTGAACTGCTATTCTAGTTTTGCCTCAATTAGGGGAGTAGCTGCACGAAAGTGTACTGTGTTCGTCAAGACGGTAGAATATACCCGGATACAGGTTTTATAAAAGCAAGACCTAAGATATTTTGAAGTTGGTCTTGCTTTTTTGTTGGTTCAGGAGGATAAGATGAACGCATATCAGATTGATAAAAATGATTTGGCACGTCAGTTGCACACCAGTACTGTAAATGGCTTAACGAATGAACAGGTTGAAGAAATCAGAAGAACTGTTGGCTGGAATGAACTGCAGGAACAGAAACGGCAGTCTTTGGTCATTCGCTTTCTGCTTCAATTCAAGGATCCGCTGATTCTTGTATTGATTGCAGCAGCAATCATCTCAGTTTCCGTGGATCCATCCGATTGGATTGATTCTCTGATTATCTGCGTGGTTGTTGTTTTAAATGCTTTTCTTGGAGTATATCAGGAAAACAATGCGGAGAAGTCACTCGATGCACTGAAGAAGATGAGTGCACCGAATGCAAAGGTTATTCGCGGAGGAATTATACAGACAATACCAAGCAGAGAACTTGTACCAGGAGATCTGGTGAGTCTGGATGCCGGCGATTATGTACCTAGTGACGGCAGAATTATTGAATCATATAATCTGCAGATAGATGAATCTGCACTGACTGGCGAATCCGTTCCTGTTTTAAAAATGGAACAGGTAATACAGCAGGATGATGTAGCGCTGGGTGATCGCAAGAACTGCGCTTTCTCAACTACTATGGTTACGTATGGACGCGGCCGAATGATCGTAACATCCACTGGCATGGAAAATGAAGTTGGCAGAATCGCTGGCATGCTGATGCAGAAAGATGATCAGACTACACCGCTTCAGATCAAGCTGGCTCAGATATCAAAGGTAATCGGCATTATGTGTCTGGTGATCTGTGCAGTTGTATTCTTTATGGAATATTCAACTGGGCTCGATATGCTTGATGCTTTCAAGACTGCTGTTGCTCTAGCAGTTGCAGCAATACCGGAAGGTCTTGCGACCGTTGTAACAATTGTGCTCTCTCTAGGCGTCACAAGAATGGTAAAGCAGAATGCAATTGTCAGAAAGCTTCCAGCTGTTGAAACACTTGGATCTGCATCTGTTGTATGCAGTGATAAGACAGGCACATTGACACAGAATAAGATGACTGTGGTTAAGACCTATACAGAAAAAACCGGTCTTAAGGACTTCAGTACTGATGAAGATGAATCAATCCGCAGCATGCTTAGAGATTTTACGCTATGTACAGATGCCGAAGTCAAAGAAGTAGAAGGGAAAAGAATTCTGATTGGAGATCCAACTGAAATTGCAATGGTTGAAGCCTCAATTAAATTAGGTGATACAAAAGAATCGCTTCTGCAGGAATACAGCCGTCAGAATGAAATTGCATTTGATTCAGAACGAAAGATGATGACTGTGTTCTATGAAACATCGCAGGGGATTTATTCCTATACAAAAGGCGCTCCTGATCAAATCCTTGCTAGATGCAGCAAACAGTATCCGGAAGCTTTAAAGGCGAATGAAGAAATGGCTGAACAGGCATTGCGGGTTCTAGCAGTTGCCAGAAGAAAATGGAAATCAATTCCAGTCATGATGCAGGATACGGATATTGAGAAGGATATGGAGTTCGTGGGTCTGATTGGTATGATTGACCCACCGAGAATGGAAGTCAAAGATGC
Source organism: uncultured Erysipelotrichaceae bacterium (assembly GCA_937902945.1). Taxonomy (GTDB): domain Bacteria; phylum Bacillota_I; class Bacilli_A; order Erysipelotrichales; family Erysipelotrichaceae; genus Bulleidia. The sequence goes on from CALEMD010000119.1 coordinate 7,731, forward strand.
GGTCGAACAGGCAAAAGAAGGCGGCATCAGAACGATCATGATAACCGGTGAC
>CALEMD010000120.1 GCA_937902945.1 uncultured Erysipelotrichaceae bacterium
CTGAGTTCGATCATACAGCGCACTTCCAGAGTACTTCATGTGGATATTGATGATGCCGCAGTTGGTGAAATAGCAAGACGTTCACGCGGAACACCGCGAATAGCCAATCGCCTGCTCAGAAGAATCAGAGATTTTGCACAGGTGCTCAACAATGGGGTAATAACGAAGGAACTCGCTCATGACTCTCTTGATCGATTGCATGTAGATGCATTGGGGCTTGATGAAGTAGATATCAGGTATCTTAAGGGGATTATTGAACGTTATAAAGGCGGCCCAGTGGGTTTGGATGCATTAGCAAATGCCATCAGTGAAGAAACAACAACACTTGAAGATGTTTATGAACCGTATCTGATTCAGATAGGCTTTGTGAATCGTACATCACGCGGCAGAGTCGCGACAGAAAAAGCCTATGAACATCTGCATATATCTCACAGCAATACGCTATTCTAGGCTTTCGTCATAATCCTATTTTTCATTGAAAAATGAAGAAGACTGTCTGGATCTCTGGTGGCGCACCATTCGTGTGCATACTCACTGTCAAAGATGATTGGCTGCCGGCTGTGAATGCTGCTTTGCGGCATACCTGCCGGTTCGGTCAGTATGGCACAGACCATCTGCAGAGTTTGATTATCAAGTTTTTCGATACGCCAGCAGCCTGCTAGGTAAAGGGGCTGCTTTTCTGTTGTGAAATAGTACTTGCAGGATGGATTTCGAGACCACTCATAGTAGCCGCAGGCTGGTATGGCACAGGGGCGGTAGCCTTTGAAAAATCTGCTGGTAGTAAAAGATTCACTTCGGCAGTTGATAATGCTTCTGTTTTGAATTCCAGTAAGACCCCACTTCATGACTACTGTTTTGTATTTCTTTTCAGCATCATCATAGATACCGCTGAATATATTCTGTGAAGGAAACACTTCAAATAGAGATATTGAAGAAAACTGTTCGGCCGGCAAGGATTTTTCTGCGGCACGGATCAGCTCCTTGATTTTTTCGTTTCTGCTGTCATAAAACAGATATCTTCCGCACATACCGGTATTATAAACTAGGAATCAGTAATTGCATTTTCAATCACGCGGATAGTAGAATAAAAACATGGAAGATAAATATACAAAAAAGCTAAAGAAGATGAAAAGAACATACTTCTTTATGACCGTATGCATCTATATGTGCATATTTGCTTTGCTGTATATTGCGGCAAGCATTCTTTTTACCATCCTGCAGATGAATCCATATATTCAAGCAGTTATTATGATTATTATGCTGGTACTTGATATTTACCTGACTGCACTGTTTATGCAAAAACAGGTACTGAAAAAATGGATGGATCAGCAATAACCAAGTTATAATTCTGCATCTTTCGAGCTGCTATGCTAAAATAAAAGAACTATGAAAGTAATGATAGCAACCGGCGGAACCGGAGGACATATTGATCCAGCACTGGCTTTGGCAGAAATGCTGAAACAGCAGATTCCAGATATGCATATATCGTTTGTTGGAACGGATACACGCATGGAAGCTTCGCTGATTCCGTCCTTAGGCTATGAATATACGGGAATGCATATGAAGGGGATGAACGGATCTGTTTCCGACAAGATTCTTTCAGCCTTTTCAATGCTTGAAGCAAAGATCAAATGTACAAAACTGCTGAAGCAGAAGAAACCGGATATATGCATAGGTTTTGGAAATTATATCAGTGTTCCGTTAATTCTTGCGGCCAGCAGCATGCATATTCCAACAATGATACATGAGCAGAATTCCTTTGCCGGCAAGGCCAATAAACTGTTAGGCAGATATGCAGATGCGATTGCAACATCCTATCACAGCACAGATTCCGTATTCCCTGAAAATAAGACGAGATGTCTCGGCAATCCGATGGCTACATTGACTGCAGGTTATAAAAAGGATGCAGAGCTGATAAAAAGCTACGGTATGAATCCAGATAAACCTCTTGTGATCATCATGGCTGGATCACTAGGT
>CALEMD010000121.1 GCA_937902945.1 uncultured Erysipelotrichaceae bacterium
GCTATCAGCTTAATCTGAATGATCGCATTGATATGGATATACCGGAAAATCAGCCCGTCGAGATCAGACCTGAAGATATTCCGCTCGATATTCTATATGAAGACAGCGATGTCATTGTTATCAACAAGCCAAAGGGTATGATTGTTCATCCAGCCCCTGGCATTTATACCGGAACCTTAGTGAATGCACTTCTGTATCACTGCAAAGATCTTTCTGGTATAAACGGTGTTATAAGACCGGGCATAGTGCATCGGATTGATAAAGACACGACAGGCTGTATTGTCTGCTGTAAAAATGATAGGGCACATCAGTCTATAGCCGCACAGCTGGCAGATAAAACCTGCCATCGCGAATACCGTGCCATTGTCAAAGGTATTATGGAACATGATTCCGGAATGATTGATGCACCTATTGGCAGAGATCCTAAAGACAGACAGAAGATGGCAATTACCGAAGTCAACAGCCGTCATGCAGTTACGCGCTTTAAAACGCTTGAAAGATATAAAGACGCCAGCTATATTGAGTGTGCGCTTGAAACAGGCCGTACTCACCAGATCCGCGTTCATATGAAGTATATAAATCACCCAGTGCTTGGCGATCTGAAATACGGTACAGCGTGCTCAATACTTGATACGCATGGACAGGTTCTTCATGCATGCCGACTGACATTTATTCATCCGACAACAGGAAAGTCAATGGTCTTTGAAGCTCCGCTGCCAGCCTATTTTGAAGAACTGCTTGAATTTGAACGCAAGGAGAATGCATGATTACTGAAATGAATGTACAGCAGATGCAGTTGGCTTCTGTATTAATCAGAAACTATGGCTATGCATTTGCAAACAAAGATAGAGATAAAGAGATATGGCTTTCAAGCAAAAATCATGAACTGTATCCTGTGATTAGAATCTGCAGCAGTACAGTGAATGAACAGAGTGAGGAAATTGAACATCTGCAGAAGATGCTTAAAGAGTATGCAAAAAGAACTGTGGAAAGTTCTAAGCTGCTGGATATACATATTTGTACCGATACTGAAATAACAAATCCAGCAGGCATTGAAATTGCGGCAATTCAGCCTGGCCGTGTTTATGGTCATAATATTGATTCTGATTTTCCTGGATTAAGCAGACAGCTGCATCCCGTTTCTGATATGCAGAGTGAATATGATGCCCTTACTGCAGATCTGAAGGAATTTGAAAAATATAAGCCGAAGATCAAGAAAATACGCAAGGAAAACAATTATCACATATATTGTTCTAGGTCTATGCATAGCTGTATTTCTGCTTATTAAAATCAGCGGTTTTGATGGCAATGATACCGAAAAGGCAATTCTTTATGGAGCATACTATAAGCCATTTATCCTTGCTGGAGAATGGTGGCGCCTATTGACTGCTGGCTTTGTTCACACGCAGATTTGGCATATTCTCATGAATATGATGAGTCTTATATCACTTGGCTATGCACTTGAAAAGTATTTTGGCAAACTGAGATATGCGGCAATTCTGCTGCTGTCTATCATAGCAGGAAGTCTTGCAGTATTTGCTTTTGAAGGCAATATCATTACAGTAGGCATATCCGGAGGACTGTATGGCCTGATGGGAGCATATATAGCTGTTGCCATAATGAATGGAGGTATGGATAGCCCTTCATTCAGAAACAGCATGTTTCGAATTGTTGCAATCAACCTGATGATCAATTTCATGCCAGGAATTGCTTACTATGCACATATCGGCGGATTGCTCTGCGGTGCTGTTCTGGGAATTCTGTTTTCGGGTTATCTCGCCACTAAGAAATGGCGCTTAGGTGCAATGGCAGCTGGAGCTGTACTTGCGGCAGTTCTGATGCTTGGCAGTATCAGCAATGCTAAGATATCTTCGTCATCTGTCTATTTAGGCACTGATTTGAAGATACTTCAGTATGAGTCAGAACACGGATTAAGCAGATATGCTGAATGGCTAAGCGATGGTCTAAGCGATGTATATGGCATTGCACTTACACATGACTGAGGAGGTTATATGGATAAGCGAACTGATATTCTGAGTTGGGATGAGTATTTTATGGGATTGGCACATCTTTCAGCACTGCGATCCAAAGATCCAAGTACACAGGTCGGTGCCTGCATCGTTGATGCATCACATCGAGTTGTATCTGTCGGATACAATGGATTTCCATTTGGGTGCAATGATGATGATTTTCCATGGAGCAGAGAAGGGGGCGTTCTTGACAGCAAGTATGCATATGTTGTACACGCTGAATTGAATGCAATCCTGAACAGTCCGCGATCTGTTTCCGGATGTACAATCTATGTATCTCTTTTTCCCTGCAATGAATGCGCAAAGGCAATCATTCAGTCAGGCATAAAAAAGATCGTCTATGAATCAGACAAGTACAGTGACACGGAAACAACGATAGCATCAAAAAAGATGCTGAAAGCAGCAGGTGTTGAACTCGTGCGCATTGAAAATACCGTAACACTTCATATAGAAAAAAAGAAGAATGACTGCCGCTGAGGCAGTCATTTTTGATCGGTTGCCCGTTCAGTATTCTTAAAGTGCAGTTTTGCAACTTCATTGAGACGGCCAATGCCATATTTTTGAATGAAGAGCCTAGCATCCTCGTCTGTTTTCGCAGAAGCACCTTTCTGAAAGTGCATATCATACTTTGCTTCCATATCATCCATGCATTTCAGAAATGCATATCTTGCAATCATGCTTGCACTTCCAACAGCTGGGTACTTATCCTCTGCTTTTGTTTCAAAGTGAATGCCGCGGACTATCGCTTTTTCACCTTCTAGATATCTGTAATAGCTTGCTGCTGGAGTGAATTGGTCAATAATCTTTAGATCAGGCAATGCTGTTTTTCTAGATAAGTTGATATATGCCTGATTATGAAGCTTAGATTTAATTGCATTCATATTGCTGGTATCATGCACCTGATTGTATTTCTCATCTGTAACGATAAGCAGACTGTATCGAAGACGTTTCATAAGCTGCGGTGCAATCACTCTGATTTCGTCATCAGTAAGCTGCTTAGAATCGCGCACTCCAAGTTTCTTCAAAGCATCGAGATCTTTTTCTTCAACAATACAGGCACAGACACAGACCGGTCCAAAGTAATCACCGGTCCCCACTTCATCACTGCCAGCCTGCGGAAGTATGATGTCTTTATGCAGAAATGGAGCAGCATATACTTCTGCATCTCTACCTTGAAAAACAACTTTGCCGGACTGATAGCAGGTGATTGTGCATCCTTCCACACGAAGCTGCCAGGAAGCGTAGGGAGGGATATTGTCGACAGCGGATTCATGCCATGCCTGATAAAGACGTGAACATGATTCCTTGCTTAATTTCATTGTATATATTGTATTTTTCACAGTAGTATTCTATCATGATTTGCCAACGATTGAAGAAATGAGTATCATTGAAAAGAAAGAGAAATGAAAATATGATGACTATACCTGAAAACTGGATTCTGTTTATCAATATCGGCGTAATCGTGTTTTATATACTTTTCTGCATATCCGGTGCAAAGAAAGGATTTCTGCTGCAGATAGTATGTCTTGCGGCTACCATTGCGGCTTTCTACGCTTCCTATAGATTCGCTCCTGTGCTGGCTGATTATTTTTCAATTTGGCCTAAAGCATGGACTCCGATGCAGGATTCGATTATTGCTGAAAATGTTTATATGTATATCAATGAACTATGCTGGTTCATACTTGTATTCCTGATACTGAAGCTGCTGTTCAAGCTGCTTGAACCAATCGCAAAAGGTTTGCAGAAAGTGCCTTTGATTAAGCAGGTAAGCAAGGCGCTGGGCGGAATTCTTGGACTTGGCATTGCTACTGTTTGGATTCTTATTATCAGCATTCTTCTTTATACACCGCTGTTTGCAAATGGCAGTGCGATTAGAAATAAATCCTATATCGGTATCATCAGTGATAAGACTGTAGAGACGGTATCGTTTCTATCCAATCCCTATCTCAACTCACAGGAGTTTTCTGATCTGGTAAATAATATCCAGGAAGACGATGGAAAAGACAGAGAAGCAATTCGAAACTGGCTTGAGGAACATGGCTATCAGACGATTGAAGAAACAGATGAAGTGAGTGGAAAATGAGTATTCAAAGCAGTCTTGAATTGAATGAAGTATTAGAACAGATGCATCCATACTGTTCATTTTCAATGGGTGAAGATACGCTTCTTCATGAAGAGATCAGCTATGATCCGCTTCAGATTCGCAGGAAAAGAGATCTGATTGCCGATGCTTTAGCATGTGTCATTCAGTTTAGAACAATGCCATTCGGTGGGATTCATGACGTTCGAGATACTCTTAAGAATGCACAGAAAGGACGTATTCTTTCGGCACCGGAACTTCTTGATGTCCTGCATCTGATCAGAGGCATAAGGGGAATCCTTCAATATGACAGATCTATCAGTGTCCCTCATGATAATCTGCAGGATCTGATCAGTACTCTTTCTGTCAGCACGGAAGCTGAAAAGAAGATTGCGGCCTGCATCAATGAATATGGCGAAGTCACTGACAATGCCAGTCCGGCTCTGCGGCAGATACGCATGCAGAAAAGACAGGCAGAAGCAGATATAAGTGCTGCCGTGAATAGATTTCAAGCAGATCATGCCGCAAGCGTTGTTGACAGCATTGTTACCTATCGGCAGGATAGGGCAGTGATACTTGTCAAATCATCGGAAAAGAATTCCTTTCAGGGCTTGGTATATGGTGACAGTGCTTCCGGACAGGCATCCTATGTAGAACCGGCATCCTTGATTGGTCCCAACAACAGAAAACAGGAACTGCTTTCAAAAGAAAAAGAAGAAATCGACAGGATACTTGCACTTTGTTCCGCTGCTGTTGGCAGTACTGCAGAGCAGGATATATCCAATCTGGAAACATGTGCACTGCTTGATTCTCTATTTGCCAAGGCGCAGTGGGGCAAGGAAAGAAATGGAATTGCGGCCAGTCTTACAGAAAAGAAGAATCTATATCTGAAAAGAGCGGTTCATCCGCTGATTCCGCGGGAAAAAGCAGTATCCAATACCTATAGGATCGAAGACCCGATACGTATGCTTCTGATCACAGGGCCTAATACCGGCGGAAAAACTGTCAGCCTTAAAATCATCGGATTATCCGTACTGATGACATATTTAGGAATGCCGATACTGGCCGATGAAGCAGTGATTCCATATTTTGATGCTGTCTATGCAGATATTGGAGATGATCAGTCAGTGGCTGCATCTCTTAGCAGTTTCAGCGCTCATATACAGAAACTCGCAGATGTTGTCAATCATGCAACTGGCAGCAGTCTTGCATTGATGGATGAAATTGGAAGCGGTACAGATCCGCGTGAAGGTGAAGCAATAGCAATTGCAGTTATGAATACGCTGCGTGAAAGAGGAACAGTTTCCGTTGCCACTACACATTACGGAAGATTGAAGGCATATGGGAAACGGCATAAAGATATACTGACTGCAAGCGTGCAGTTTGATATGCAGAAACTGATGCCAACATACAAATACTGCGAAGGGCTGACGGGTTCATCCAATGCTTTTGAAGTGGCACAGAGATACGGATTGCCGCAGTCAATCATCCGCTATGCACGTTTTCTGAAGGATCAGGCAAAGACTCAGGAAGATGAGCTGATAGATAAACTTGAAAAACAGCTTTCAGAAGTACAGCAGATGAAAGAACAGCTGCAGTCTAAAGAAGATGAAATGAATCTGCAGATGAAGCAGATCAAAACGGAACAGGTCAGATTGGAAAGACAGAAGGATGACTTTAAGCAGAAAGCTGAAATGGAAGCGCAGAAGTATCTTGAAAAGACTAGAGCGGAAGCTGATGAGATATTGAAAGAAATGCGTTCGCAGCAGATGTCCAGTCATTATCATGAGGTACTGAAAACCGCAAAGAAGCTTGATCAGCCGGAATTGAAAATTGAAACACCTGCTTCCGTCAATACGGATGCACCAATGAAAGTTGGAGATACAGTTGAGCTCCGTTCAACAGGACAGATAGCAAGACTGACATCTATGAATCGAAAAGACTGCACAATTGAGATCAATGGCAGAGAAATGCATGTAAAAAAACAGCAGATCAGAGAGAGTGACAGAATAATCCCAGTCATTAAGGAAAAACCGATTGTGTTTTTCAGCAGTACACAGACTCTTTCTTCTGCATCGGCTGAATGCAATCTGATTGGAATGCATGTTGATGAGGCAATGGATGAAATGAATGCATTTATTGATCAGGCACGTCTTCACCATATGAAGACTTTCCGAATCATACATGGCGATGGCAGCGGTGCACTGCGCAAAGCGGTACATGCAAAGCTTGCAAAGATGAATGATGTAGAGTCCTATCGCATTGGTATGCCGCAGGAGGGAGGAACCGGAGCAACTGTTGTGCTCCGGAGAGAAGACTGATGGACCATAGCAGCCTTAAACCAAAACTGTCCAATCTTCCATACCTGCCGGGATGCTACCTGATGAAGGACAGCAGAAATGAGATTATATATGTTGGCAAGGCAGTCAAACTGCATAGCAGAGTAAACCAGTACTTTGTCGGAACACATGATTTTAAAACATCCAAAATGGTATCCAATATTGCAGATTTTGATTTCATTGTCACTGCCAGTGAAAAAGAAGCATTGGTGCTGGAAATCAATCTGATAAAGAAATACCGTCCGAAATATAACATCATGTTCATTGATGACAGCAGCTACCCCTATATAAAGCTTACAAAAGAAAAATACCCGATCCTGACCATTGCACGTGACATGAGAAAAGACAGAAAGGCAAAATATTTCGGTCCTTTCCCAGATGTCACTGCCGCAAAAACCACATTGAAGCTTCTGCAGAGCATGTATCATTTTCGCAGATGCCGCGTGATGCCGGATAAGGTCTGCCTTTATTATCATATGCATCAATGTCTAGGTCCGTGCCAGTATGATATTGATCCGAAAATCTATGAACAGATGGGCGCAGAGGTTACGCAGTTCTTGAATGGCGATATTGATAAAGTTGTAAAGGATCTTGAGCAGAAGATGCTGCAGGCAAGTGAAGAGCTGCAGTTTGAAAAGGCTGCAGAGTATAAGAATCTATTGCAGTCTGTGCAGGAAGTTATATCGCGTCAGATGATCGAGGTTGAAAATCAGAAAGACATCGATGTCTTTGCATGGTTTTCTGATAAAGGATATCTTGCTATCCAAGGATTCTTTGTAAGGCATGGAACTATTCTTGAAAAGGCATTTCGGCTTTCTCCTCTGTATGGAGATGCATCTGAAGAATTCATCAGTTTTATACTGCAGTACTATGAGAATCATCCGCATGCTAGAGAATTGGTACTCCCGCAGGGAACTGAGACGGAATCACTTGAAGAAATTCTGCAGACTCGCATTACCATTCCTCAGAAAGGGTATCGCAGAAAACTGATACAGATGTGCCTGCAGAATGCGCAGAAGCAGCTGCAGATCAAATTTGAAATGGTGCAGAAACAGGAACAGATGACGATTGATGCAGTAGAAAAGCTTTCCAGCCTTGCCGGGCAGCCTATGAATCGCATTGAACTGTTTGATAACAGCCACATCAGCGGAGCTTTTACAGTTGCGGCATGTGTGGTTTATGAAGATGGTCTTCCAGATAGAAAAAGCTATCGTCTGTATAAGCTGCACACAGGCAATTCTGATGTGGATTCCATGAAGGAAGTTATTTACAGAAGATACTTCCGAATGATTAAAGAAAACAGCCGTCTGCCCGATGCAATACTTGTTGATGGCGGTAGTACGCAGATTGAAGCCGCCGAATCAGTTATTGATTCTCTGCAGCTGAACATCAGAATCATGGGCCTTGTAAAAGATGATACGCATACAACAGATCATCTGCTTGATGAAAACGGCAATATTCTGCCGGTTCAAAGAGATTCAAGCTTATTCTTCCTGCTGACAAGAATGCAGGATGAGGTACATAGAACTGCCATCAGCTATCATCGCAAGCTTCGTCAGAAGGCACAGACCCGTTCTATTCTTGATGAAATAGAAGGGATAGGACCGAAACGGAAAAAGATGCTGCTGAAGGCGTTTGGGAACTTCACTGGATTGAAAGCTGCGACTGCCGAACAGATTGCAGAAATCGTTCCTTTAGAAATTGCTCAAAGAGTATATGCGGCAATTCATACAGAAGATGAATTGACATGATATAATGGCAATTATGGAAATAGAAAAACCTGTGAATGAGAAACAGAAAAGAAAACTGACTGCATTGTTTTTTGCATGCGTAATGCTGATCGGTACTTTATCTCTTGTTGTCATGAATTCAAAATATGACAGTCTGTCACGTTATCCATATACTGATCAGAACAGCAGAAAACTGATTAAGGAATATCTGGATGAGGATGAGATTGAGTATATTATCGAATACTCAATTGCTCCAAATATGTTCATTGCCTACATACAGGAAGATGGTTTCAATATTTATCATTCGGCGGAATATAAGGAACTCAGCGCTGCTGAGTGGCAGTCTTCCCCGTCGCAGATTGTAAAGATGGTAGAAGAAACACGAGACTACATGAGTACGAAAACTCTAGAAGAGTATCTTCTCTCTTATACGTATGAAGAGATTGAATTGTATCTGCGAGAAGGAGACACATACAGTCCAGATTCCAGCTTTACAATGTATGCCAGTGATCCGGCAGTCTATCTGAATGATTATATTACGGTTGGTACATATGTACCTGATCGACTTATACCGCTGAATGATACGGTCCCGGCTGTTTCAGCTGAGCCTGTACTGATACAGGATACAATTCAGGAACCGCTTACCAATCTCTGCACGGCCGCCGAAAATGAAGTGGGAATTCTGCAGTCATGTGCAGGACTTGCTGTGTCGGAAGGCTATATTTCTTATGATGAACAGACTGAAGCATTTGAAAAGGCCAAAACGGAATATGGATCTGATGCAATAAAGTACTCCTTCTATCCAGGGCACAGCGAACATCAGCTTGGACTGGCTGTGGATTTCAAAATAGACGGTATTCTGAATGAATCATTTAATAAAACAATTCAGGCTAAATGGCTTAAATAAAATGCATGGCGCTTTGGATTTGTTGAAACATATACAGCAGAAGATGAAGAAAAGACCGGCAAAGCAGAAAAGACATGGCATTATCGCTATGTTGGCACTGAGACTGCATCAAGTCTTCACGAAAAGAATATGAGCTTTACAGAATGGTCGCTGAGCAGTGAAAAATAACGAATGATCAAATGCGTTAAGTAAAATATAGTGGGGTTTTGAAAAAATCCGCTATAAAATCT
>CALEMD010000122.1 GCA_937902945.1 uncultured Erysipelotrichaceae bacterium
CATCAAACTTTGCATTCCGCATGAATCCATTGACTGTAAGCCACCCTTTCATCTGCCGACCTCTTTTCTTTTTCCCACTCTAGCACAATTATCATCGTTTGACACAGGTATGCTTCTATCGTATATTGAAATCAATCCATATGCAGCGTTAAGTGCTGCGGGAAGGGAATCCCGCGGACGAAAAGATTATCTTGCGGTTGCATACAGATCCCAGATGTGAATAAAGCCTTCTCTTTCACAGATGGTGGAACAGGAGGCTTTTATGTATAAAGAATACTTCAGATCATCCGCAGCAAAACTGAAATCAACAAGGTATTTAGCATTGTTAGCTATTTTCATTGCGATCAAAATCATCCTTGCATCCTACTACATCCCGGTTTCCGAGAATCTGCGCATCAGCATCCGCTTCATTCCGGTGGCCATTGAAGCATTGATCTTCGGCCCTGCCGCCGGCATGCTTTCAGGTGCCGTTACCGACATTCTCGGCTTTCTGCTGTTTCCAAATGGAGCATTCTTCCCAGGCTACACTCTCTCTGCCGTCATTCAGTCTCTGATCTATGCATTCTTTCTATACCGCCGGCAGATCACTGTGCTGCGTATTACAGCCGCACAGATCCTGAACAATTACATTGTCAATGTAACCCTCGGTTCGCTTTGGAGCATGGCACTGTACTCAAAAGGATACTTATACTATCTGACAAAGAGTCTGATCAAGAATACCATTCTTCTGCCCGCAGAAATTCTTGTTCTGGTAATCCTATTGAATCTGTTTCTGCCATATCTTGTCAAAAAGAATCTTGCACTCAAGCAGGATTCTTCGCGTATCCGATTATTCTAGTCCGCCTATGCGGATTGAATCATCAATCATATGCAGCACTTTGCTGTATTCTTCATAGGATACAGAAGTATCAGCTTCACTCATCATCTGTACAGAATATCCACTGTTCATCGGCATGCTTATCAATAGATCCGCCCGCGGATTGGTAAGTTCAACCCGTGTTGAGCCATTGACAGTGGATTTTGATATGTCCACAGAACCGATGATGCCAATCCGGCTGCTGAGTGAGGAAGCGTCACTGATCAGGCTTCCGGCTGAATAGAATACCAAGGTATCATCAATCCATGCGACCGGCTGCACTGCATCCGGGGCATTGCCGATGATGACAGAGGCACCCGCATCTGCCAGCTTTCTTGCTATATCCAGCTGCCTATCATTGGGCATCTGCATATTCTCACCGCTCCAGCTGATCGACACAACCACTGCATCCGCCTGCCACCTAGCCTCTTCCACCAATTCCACACTGCGATTTTCATCATATACATTGACTAGATAATTCTCATTGTCCGGAACTGCGTCATTCAGAATATCTGTAAAGGATAGAAACGCAACTGTGATTCCATTGATGTTCTGAACAGTCAGCTTATTCTGCTCATCCGTGCTCTGGTTCGTACCGCCGAATACCACACCTGAACTGTTCCAATAGTTCATTGACTGATCAATGCCGGTTTTGCCATACTTAAGGCTTTCTTCATTTGCCAATGCTACATAATTGAATCCTATACCAAGCAGAGTATCAGCAAATGAACTGCTGACATCGCTCATAATCAAAGACTTCTGACTGTATGCAGCTACATCATAATTGCTTACAAGATTGCTGATTCTTTCAAAGCTCTTCTGATAATCCGAACTGCCATAGGCAAGCGTGCCATAATCTGCACTTCCAGCCGCCAGCACTTTGATGACATAGACTTCTTCTTCCGGAGCCGGCATTGCTTCCGCAGGAACTGCTGAAGATGCCTTATCTTCAAGGAAGACACTGTAAAGATTCATAAATAAAGATGTCCCTGCAATCACCAATGCAATGACAAGAAGGATCTTCCAGCCTTTCGTCCACATTTCCTTGTTTTTCACATGCGCATCCTGTTTCATCTTGTCTGTATTATAGCATGATGCTTTCAAGCAGAATCACGAAAGTAATCCCATGAAATCTCTGAATTCT
>CALEMD010000123.1 GCA_937902945.1 uncultured Erysipelotrichaceae bacterium
GAATATCTATCGCGAAAATGCATTGGTGGCCGCAAAACAGCTTCTGTCTATCATCAACGATGTGCTGGACATGTCCGCAATCAGTTCGGGAAAAATGAAAATAGAAAATGTTTCCTTCAATTTCAGCAAGCTGATTAAAGAAATGACTGATATATATGCAGTTCAATGCAAAGCGAAGGGTATAGAGATGCAGACGGCAATAGAACTTCCGGCCAGTGACTGGCTGATTGGTGATGAAATGCGTCTTAGACAGATACTGATGAATCTATTGGGAAACGCAGTAAAGTTTACAGAGAAGGGATTTGTCAGACTCACAGTGAAGCAGAGGAAACTGTCAGAAAACAGAGTGTTTATCCGCTTTGCTGTAGAAGACAGCGGTATTGGAATGAGTGAAAACATGCTGTCGAGAATAGGTGAGCCTTTTGAACAGGATAACGCTGAGACAGCAAGAAAGCACGGCGGCAGCGGACTTGGATTATCTATTGTTAAAATGCTCGTTTCTATGATGAGCGGTGCATTCAAAGCAGAAAGTACAGAAGGAGTAGGTTCTACTCTGACGGTTGATCTTCCTTTCACCATTGACGAACATGCCGAAGATAAAAATCCGCAGGAAGAGAATAATGATATTAGACCTCAAAAGAACAATCTCTTAGGAAGAAGAATTCTCATTGCTGAAGATAACGCGGTTAATAGAACTGTTGCAGCAGAGATGATCAAAAGAATGGGTGCTGTCAGCGAAACGGCAGCTGATGGCAAAGAAGCATTGGATATGTTCAGCGCTTCAGCGAAAGGATACTATGATGCAATTCTGATGGATATTCAGATGCCGAATATGGATGGATATGAAGCAACAAAGGCAATTAGAACCAGTGGGCATCCAGATGCGGGAAGTATCGCAATTATTGCCCTGTCAGCGAATGCTTTAAAAGAAGATGTAGCAAAATCCATTTCACACGGGATGAACGATCATGTTGCTAAGCCTATAGACGCACAAAGACTTGCGGATGCTCTGCAAAGAGCTATATATCACGAAGATCAAGAGAAATACAATTTGAGAGACTGAATGGAATGAGATGCCAAAAGGTGAACAGAAATACTTTTAATCATGTATAATGAGGCAGAATAATGGAGATAAAAACATATGAATATTGCGATGCTGATTAATCTTGTCTGTATTGTACTGATCGTTGTCATGGGACTGCAGATATTGAAACTTTCAAAAAGAAATAAAAAGAATAAGAAATTGATCAAGGTTGTAGATCAGATGCATGATGAAGATGCGTTTTTCCGTTCATGCAGTGAGATGATTGAAACAATCAAAGATAAAGAATTTGAAGCAAAGGGCAGGGTTCTGCAGCTGTGGGGATCAGTTCTTTATAACAAAGAAGAACTGTTTCACTCTACACTTGAACAGCTGAACCTGGATGATCTGATACTGCGCGATGAAAAAAACCCTAAGAAAAATGGAATTGATTTCAATGAAGATTCATTCTTCTATCTATATCTTGCGTGCCCAAATCGTCTGTTCTATATGAACCGCATGGATCTGATGGACGAGCTGTGGGAAAAGCTTGATACAGCAGATGATGATTTGAAGAACTATCTGGTATGTGAGATAGGCAAGCAGGATCGTCTGTTTTATAAAGGCGACAGAACCGGCTGCACAGAGTTCTACAAGAAGGTTCTAGATGGCAATTATTCTGAATTCAAGTATTCAAAACAGCTCATAGGTTTATACAAAGATGTCATTACATGCATGCTGGCAAGAGTATATCAGGAACAGAATGATACCGCTGAGTATGAAGAACTGATTCCGGATCTTAAAGAATTCAATAAGTCGCGTCTAGGAGACCGTTATATTCAGGAATTGAATCTTTCTATACCAGAAGATAAGAAGGAAGATTCTGAAAAGGATCCTGAAATAATTGATGCAGAGACAAAGCAGATTGAAACAGCAGATAAGTCAGAAGAATCTATAGATGATGATATAGAGACGGCTGCATCCGCTGAGCTTCTTGATGATCAGAATAAAGATGGCGAAGTGAAAGAAGACCATAAATGAAATTGATTGTCGGACTGGGGAACCCAGGAACTCAGTATGAGAAGACCAGGCACAACAGCGGATTCATGGCAATACAGAAGCTTGCAGATAAATGCGATGCTGCAAATGCTTCACAGAAATTCAATGCAAGAATTTCCATCGTAAGAGTACAGAATGAACAGGTTCTGTTAATGGAACCTACAACATTTATGAATGAATCAGGACAGGCTGTAATTCAGGCTGTCAGTTATTATCATATAGATACTTCTGATATTCTAATCATTCACGATGATATGGATCTGCCTGTAGGTTCTGTCAGAATCAGAGAAAAAGGAAGCAGCGGCGGACAGAAGGGCATGAAGAGCATCATTGAACATCTTCATACAGAAGCCATTGCTAGAATCCGTATTGGAATAGGCCACGACACACGGCATGATGTTCCTGACTATGTGCTTTCACCTGTTTCAAAAAGTGAATGGCCGGCATATGAAGAAGCACTGAACACAGCCGCTGATGCTGCATATGCGTGGATCAATACACCTATACAGAAGGTTATGTCTCTTTACAATACAAAACCATCAAACGTGCTAAAATAAACATACGCTAAGCGTAGAAATGAGGCTGTTTGAAACAGAGTAGCAATACTGGCATGCCGCAATGGCTGCTGGAAAAACTGCAGAATAATCCAGCAATTGCTTTGCTGGAAAAAGAAAGAGGAACAGTACCTCTTTCTTCGCTGATTGAAGAAGCATTGATTATAAGTGCATATCATCAGATCAGCGGCCGCGGTATTTTGGTTATTAAGGAAAACCTCTATGCAGCACAGCGTCTTTATGACAGAGTTTCATCCCTGCTCTGTGAAAGTGACTGTGCTCTTTTTGGCGCGAACGAATCACTGCGCGTAGAAGCGATTGCGGCATCCCCGGAAATAACAGCGAACAAAGTAGATATATTGTTTTCTTTGATGCAGAATCCAAATCAGGTTGTCATTACATGTCCTTCAGGCATTCTGCGCCATCTGCCAAAGAAAGAAGTCTTCAAACTTGGATGCATGCATCTGAAGACAGGCGAAACAATGGACATGGAGGAATTGAAGAGAAGACTTAGAGCTTCTGGATACTTCCAGACATCTCATATTGATCAGCCTCTGAACTTTGCCGCAAGAGGCGGTATTGTTGATCTGTACTCTATCAACTATGACCAGCCGCTGAGAATAGAATTCTTTGGTGATGAAATTGATTCGATCCGTTTCTTTGATATATCAACCCAGAAAACGATCGGCCGAATTGAAGAAATTGATATTGTTCCAGCATCGGATATTCTTTATACAGATGAAGATGTACGAACTGTTAAAGAACAGTGCATTAAGATGCTTGAGAAGGCCAATGATCCGCTTTTAACTTCGGAAATTGAAACAGATATTTCCAATTTGGAGAATCATATAACAGATCCAAAGCTGTATTGCTACTATCCGTTTCTCAATGAGACCGGAGGTCTTTGGGAATACATGGATCATCCTCTTGTCATCTATTCAGATCCAAGCGCTGTTGAAGTCAGCACAAAGCATCTGATTGAAGATACAACGGTATATATTCAGGAGATGATTCAGGAGCATAAGATGCTTGAGAAGTTTGCCATGTGGCATGATCTGCATCGCATTGCCCCCGCATGCCATTCGATTTCTGAAGATCCATTTATGGATAATGTGTCTGGCATACAGGAATTGCATCTGCCCAATGAATCTTTAACCAACAAGCTGAAGATGCTTGATGCCGGCAGACAGGTTGTCTTCTGTCTGAAGGAATCAGAAGTATCCAAAGTCTCTTCAGCATGCATTGATATTCAGAAGCCATATACACTCATGACACCTGATTCCACTCTCCACGAAGGATTCCAGATCGGATTGGACACTGCATCGCAGGGCTTTTCCATTGATGCACAGAATCTTCTGGTGGCAACCGGAGAAGAACTTTTTGAGATTCACAGACATAAAGGCAGATATGAAAATAAATTCCGCAATGCTGAAATACTTCACAGTTATCAGGAACTGGAACCAGGAGATTTCATCGTTCATGTACAGCACGGCATTGGACAGTATATGGGCATAGAGACAAGAGAAGTGCAGGGCAATGTAAGAGATTTTCTCAAAGTCATCTATCGCGGCAACACCGAACTGCTTGTTCCGCTGGAACAGTTCAGACTGGTTAGAAAATTCATTTCAAGAGAAGGAGCTGTTCCGCGTCTTTCAAAACTTGGCAGCAGTGAATGGCAGGCGGCAAAGCAGAGAATACAGAACAGTGTCAACGATCTAGCAGACCGACTTGTCACTCTTTATGCAAACAGAGAAGAAACGATTGGCCATGCGTTTCAGCCTGACAGCGAACTGGAAAAGAAATTTGACAGTGAATTTGAATATGAACTGACCCCAGATCAGAAAACAGCAGTCGAAGATATAAAGAAGGATATGGAGACAAACCGCCCGATGGATCGCCTTGTGTGCGGAGACGTTGGCTTTGGCAAGACAGAAGTTGCCATACGTGCATCTTTTAAAGCTGCTGCAGAAGGATTTCAGACAGCCGTTCTCTGTCCTACAACCATTCTTGCAGAACAGCACTTTCATACATTTACAAAGAGATATGAAGGGTATCCGGTAAATATAAGAGGCATGGATCGTTTCGTTCCTTTGGCACTTCAGAATCAGATATTAAAAGAAGTCAAAGCCGGCAAAGTAGACATACTGATCGGAACACATCGGATACTGTCAAAAGATATAGAATTCAAGAATCTTGGACTTCTGATCATTGATGAAGAACAGAGATTTGGAGTGGAGCACAAAGAGAAGATCAAGGAAATGAAAAACGGCATAGATGTTCTTTCACTCAGTGCAACACCTATTCCCCGCACCCTGCAGATGTCTCTAGTCGGAGTCAGACAGATGTCACAGCTTGAAACACCTCCAGACAATCGCTACAGCGTGAAGACATATGTAGTTGAAAAGAATCAGGGACTTGTTAAAGAGGCAATTGAAAAAGAACTGGCTAGAAATGGACAGGTTTATTACATGTGCAGCAGCATTGAGCAGATCTATCAGGTTGTGCGCTCTTTGCAGCATCTGATGCCGGAAGTAAAATTTGGCATTGCCCATGGACAGATGGACAGAGACGATATCGAAGATACAATGATGCAGTTTACAGAACATAAGCTCGATGTCCTCGTCTGTACAACAATCATCGAGAACGGCATAGATATTCCAAATGTAAATACGATATTGATTGATCAGGCACAGAACTTCGGCCTGGCACAGCTATATCAGATCAAAGGCAGAGTAGGCAGAAGCAACCGCCTTGCATATGCATATCTGATGATCCCCGACAGACGTCAGCTCACTGAAGTGGCTTTGAAAAGACTGCAGGCAGTGAAGGAATTTGCAAAACTTGGTTCGGGATATAAAGTAGCTATGCGAGATCTGACAATCCGCGGTGCCGGCGATATGCTGGGGCCGGAACAGTCAGGATTCATTGATACAGTCGGTATAGACATGTATCTGGAGATGCTTTCAGAAGCCATTCAAAAACGGCAGGGCAAAGAAGTGGAGCGGCCGAAAGAAGAAGTGCACGTCAATGTTGACAGCAGCGGATACATAC
>CALEMD010000124.1 GCA_937902945.1 uncultured Erysipelotrichaceae bacterium
AGAATCGAATGGACAGCCAAGACCGATCACGTGAGAAATTCAGTGAAGCCATCCGCGGTGTAAATACATATACAAGGCCAGATGGCAGTGAGGTTGAATATTCAAACAGTGCAGATCGCGTATTCATGAAGAACGGCGACACTTCCACAATGCGCAGTGCAGGATATGGAGAAGATGTCCCATTTGGATGGAGTGAGCTTAAGAAAAAAGACTGAATCCAGTCTTTTTTTATGCATACTGATCAATGATCTCTGTTATACGCGGAAGTATCTGCGATTTTCTGGAAAGAATACCTTTCTGCAGACTGTGTGCTTCTGATCCATTATCTGGATATGCTTCTGTAATCCAGCAGGCATTTTCACCTGCTCCGAAGAATATGGATCCTTTATCAAGAACACTTGTAAATGCAGCCACAAGCAGTACTGCGCCCTTCTGCTCTGCGAAAGCATTCAGGTTCTGCTGGATCTGATCTGCATCATTCTGAATTGCTTTCAGGTTGGATACCATAATCTGGGCAATCATGACTTTAATGGAACGGATCTCATACACCTTAATATCCTGGTTCAGAAGATCCTGCATGCTTCTAGTTCCAATATCTGCCTGCACAGCAAATAATTCTTTTCCAAACGCGTCTATATCAAGTCCTGCAAGAGCCGCAAGAATATCTGCAGTCTCGTGGTCTTTCTGGGTTGTCGTTGGAGACTGGAACATCAGCGTATCTGACAGCAATGCCCCCAAGAGCAGTCCTGCTAGGTTCTGCGGTATTGGGAACTGATTCTCACGGAACATAGTCGCAATGATTGTAGCCGTAGAACCAATGATTTCATTGCGGAAGCTCACTGGCTGAGCAGTCGCAAAATCATTGATGCGATGATGATCAACCACTTCTAATAATTGTGCTTTTTCAACTGCTCGAACAGACTGGGAGAACTCATTATGATCCACAAGAATAATCTTCTTATTCTGGAAATTCATAATATGATAGCGTGATACATAACCAGCCAGATGCCCCTTCATATCCACAACTGGATATGTACGGTATCGAGTCGTCATCATTTTTCTTCCGGCATCTTCGGCAAGTTCATTCGTTCTGAACATAATCAGGTTATGTGTCATAACCAGTTTTACAGGCGGAGCAAAATATACATATCTGGAAGTATTCATAGAACCATGACCTGAAATAATAACTGGGCAATGGAACTTTTCCGCTGTGCGTATGACTTCCGGATCAATGTCCTTCGCCCATACCACAATCAGCATGCCGGCACCTCTTTGAATCAGCTGTTTCTGTGCCTCAGGATCATCACCAACAATTACGATGCGATCCCTGATTTCATAGTTTTCTGTCTTTGCTGCAGTCAATGCAATAATGGATACCTTTCCATTCAGATGAAACTTTGTATCACGGTATACCATTCTGCCATTGATGGTAGCGCAAATATCATCAATAGAAGTCTTTGCCAGCAGTTCAATTCCAGAAGCTGTATCTCCCAATCCAATCGTTGTCAGATCACTCTTTGTAACTATGCCTAATATGTTTCCCTTTTCATCTGCTACACAGAATGCAGTTCTTTTCTGCTTCTCCATCATCATGATCGTTTCATAGATCGTTGTTTCCGGAGATATTGATACCGGAGAATCCATATCAATTTCTGCCAGCGTTTTTCTTGCGTCCTGCAGCTGCATAGGTTCTTCAAAACCAAATCTGTTCAGAAGCCATGTCGTTTCTGCATTCAGCTTGCCAAGTCTGCATGGAACTGCTTTGATTCCCTTCGCTCTCTTAAAGAAAGCATATCCGATTGCGGATGCAATAGAGTCGCTGTCCGGATGTATATGTCCGGTTATATAAACAGTATCATTCTGATCCATAGGTCCTCCAAATGATGCACACATGATTCATATCCATGATTATTGTATCACCTGAAGCATAAACTACGAACAATTCGCTTTTTTTCACAATCACTTTCAAAAAATGAGCAGTATCCATGTATCTCTGGACACTGCTCATAATCATTCTTTTCTGTTCAATAGCTACTGATTCAGATCCTGCTTTTCAAAGACAGTGACACTTCTTCTGTAACTGATAAATGTCAGGAACAGGAATATGGCAGCCCCAGCCAGCAGGAATATCAGTTTCTGCATCAGAAACTGAGGATCTGCTGTATCCAATACATTTTTGACAAATGGAACTGCATATGTGCTGATTACCTCAGCTGCCGTAACAGCAAATACCGCAATACTTGATTTCAGAAAAGAACTGCCAACTTTATTCACATTCTTATAGTAGCTGCTGAAGAATACCAGATTGAATATGCCATAAACAATGAACCCTAAAGCAAACAGTGAGATATTCGCATCCATTCCAGCCTGATTCCCAGCAGAATTGATATTGTGATTAATGACTGCAAACGGAATCATCAGTGTTAACTGTATCAATTCCAGAATAACTGCATAGATGAATCTTGCCTTTACAATGTCTTTCTTTGCAACAGGAAGATTCAGCGAGTAGATAATATCATTGTTCTCTCTTCCGGAAAGACATGTAAAGAATATTCCCATAGTGGTGTAGAACATGACGACCGTGTATGGATAATTCGGTATCAGCACTATAGGTGCCAGCAGCATCATCAGGGGTACTGTAGGATGCATGGCAAGACTGAATTCTTTTCTTAACAGCTTATTCATTATCGCCTGCCTCCTTCTCAATATGAATCATGATTTCTTCCAGATCTGCTTTCCTAACAGAATCTTTGAAATGCTCTGCATTTTCTTTTCGAATCAAAGCTGTATAGCCATCTTTGCTTCTCTTTGTCCCAATCAGATATGCATTGTATGCGGCCATATCGTCCTTACTGCTAAAAGATGCTATCCGATAAGAGTCTTCAAATTCTTTGATGGACTGTTCCGCGATGATCTTTCCATTCTTAATGTAGATGATATTATCAGCGCACTTATCAAGATCCGCAGTAATATGCGTTGAAAACAGAATTGTCTTGCCTTCATCGCAAAGGCCCATAAAGACATCCAGAAGATCATCCCGAGAAACAGGATCCAAACCGCTTGTCGGCTCATCGAGTATCAGCAGATCCGGGTCTTTGACAGCTAAATAACGGACACAAATTCATAAGCGGTGTAATGATCGCTTTTTTTGTAACTTTTTCTGTCAAATTTAATGATTTCTACCATC
>CALEMD010000125.1 GCA_937902945.1 uncultured Erysipelotrichaceae bacterium
TGTGGAAAAGAAAGGATAGTTTAACAAAAGGTGACATTTTCAAAAAACTTTAACAGTGCAAAGCAAAGAGCAACAAAAAATCCATGTGTTCTGTACATGGAAGCTAGAAACAGCAGATATATTTGATTTGTAGTTTCTAGGCATAATAAAATCTCAGAATTCCGCTTAACTAAAGGGTTTCTGAGATTTTTGTTTCTATTCGAACTCTATGGTTCCTGGCGGCTTTGAAGTTATATCCAGCATTACTCTATTGACATGCGGAACCTCATTGACAATACGTGTAGAGATTCTGTCTAACACATCATAAGGAATTCTTGCCCAGTCTGCAGTCATTCCATCAATAGATGTCACAGCGCGGATTGCTATGGCATAATCATAGGTTCTCTGATCTCCCATGACACCGACAGAACGCATATTTGTCAGTGCTGTGAAGTACTGCCAGATATCTCTCTTCAATCCTGCTTTGGCAATCTCTTCACGGAGTATAGCATCTGATTCTCTTACCATCATCAGCTTCTCTTCCGTGATGTCTCCTAATACACGGATACCAAGTCCAGGTCCTGGGAATGGCTGTCTCCAAACCATCTCTTCTGGAAGACCAAGTTCTATGCCAAGCTTTCTGACTTCATCCTTGAACAGTGTGTTCAGCGGTTCAATCAGCTTGAAATTCATATCTTTAGGCAAGCCGCCGACATTGTGATGTGACTTGATGGTTGTAGCAGTCTTTGTGCCGCTTTCAATGACATCTGTATACAGTGTTCCCTGCGCCAGCCATTTGATATCTGTTCCTTTCAGCAGCTGTGCCACTTCATCGCGGAATGTATAGATGAACTCCGAACCGATAATCTTGCGCTTCTGTTCAGGATCTGTTACACCTTTCAGCTTGCTGAGGAAACGATCTGATGCGTCGATCTTTACAAGATTCAGACTCATGTTCTTAGAGAAAGTCTCCATAACGGATTCTGCCTCACCTTTGCGAAGCAGTCCATGATCAATGAACATGCAGTAAAGGTTGCTGCCGATTGCTTTGTTAAGCAATGCTGCAACTACAGACGAATCGACACCGCCGGAAAGTGCAAGCAGCACTTTATCATTGCCTACCTGCTGTCTTATCTTCTCAATCTGAACATCTACAAAGTCATGCATGCTCCAATTGGCCTTTGCTTCGCAGATATTGAAAACAAAGTTATGCAGTATATCCAGTCCATACTGCGTATTGCGTACTTCTGGATGGAACTGTACGGTATAGATCTTATCTCTGTCATTGCCGCTGGCCGCAAATGTACATGTGTCACTGCTTGCCAGCTTGCTGAATCCTTCTGCAAGTGCCGCAACCTGATCTCCATGTGACATCCAGACAGTCTGCTTTTCAGGCAGTCCTTTGAACAGAGGACTGGAAGTATCAGCTTCTATTTCTGCTCTTCCATATTCTCTTTTCTCGCATCCCTTTACAGAGCCATGCAGCATCTGATGTGTCATCTGCATCCCATAGCAGATGCCCAGAATTGGAATGCCGGATGTGAAGATTGCCGGATCGCATTTCGGTGCATTGTCATCATAAACACTGTTCGGTCCGCCCGAGAAGATAATCCCTTTCACATCTTCAAAAGCTTTGATCTCATCTATAGTCATATCACCTGGGTGCAGTTCTGAGTAAACACCAAACTCACGGATTCTGCGGGCAATAAGCTGATTGTACTGGCTGCCAAAGTCTAGAACAATAATTTTATCAGGCATGTCGTTTTCTCTCCTTTATTGAATGTAAGAAGGCATCCGAATGGATGCCCTGATTGATTATTTTGTCAGTGATTTATCGAGTATTGTCTTTACAAACTGCTTGAACAGAGGATGAGCACGGTTAGGGCGGCTCTTGAACTCTGGATGATACTGTACACCGATAAAGAAGTCACAGTCTTTGTCTTCAACTGCTTCAACCAGACGTCCATCAGGTGATGTTCCTACTATATCCATGCCATGATCAATGAATTCCTGACGATAATCATTGTTGAATTCATATCTGTGGCGGTGGCGCTCAGATATCTCATTGGTGCCATAGCATTTCTCTAGGAGGCTTCCTTTCTTGATGGAACATGGATATGCACCTAGACGCATTGTTCCGCCTTTATTGATGGTATCACTCTGATTGATCATGAAGTCAATGACTTTATGAGCACTGTTCTCATTGAATTCACGTGAGTTTGCATCTTCATAATGCAGTGCATCTCTGGCAAATTCAATCGTTGCAATCTGCATGCCAAGGCACAAACCAAGATATGGAACATTGTTCTCTCGTGCATAGCGGGCAGACAGAATCATTCCTTCAATACCTCTGTCGCCGAATCCGCCCGGAACAATAATGCCATCCACATCGCCAAGAATCTCATTCACTGTCTGTTCGGTTATGCTCTCTGATTCAACCCACTTGATTTCCACATGGGTGCCGCATTCATATCCGCCATGTCTCAGTGCTTCATTAACTGATAGATATGCATCATGCAGACGCACATACTTGCCTACCAATGCAATTCTGACTGTATGATTTCTGTTATGAATCTTTTCAAGCATTGCGTTCCATTCATGCAGATCAATATCCGGAGCATTGATGTTCATCTCACGGCATACGATCTCTGAGAAATGCTGCTTTTCGAGCATAATCGGCGCTTCATAGAGATCAGATACTGTTGAATTCTCAATAACGCAGTCTGGCTTAACATTGCAGAACAATGATATCTTCGACTTGACGTCAGACGGAATCAAACCATCTGCTCTTGCCACAATGATATCCGGTCTGACACCGGATACCTGCAGTTCCTTTACGGAGTGCTGGGTAGGCTTGGATTTATATTCATTGGAACCTGCAATATACGGAATCAAAGTGACATGTATAAAGCAGACATCCTCTTTCTTATGTTCAATTCCAATCTGACGGATTGCTTCGATGAATGGGGAAGATTCTATGTCACCGACTGTACCGCCGATTTCTGTAATAACAACATCCGCATCTGCTTTTTCACCGACAGAGTAGATAAAACGCTTGATCTCATTGGTGATGTGCGGAATAATCTGCACTGTTTCACCAAGATACTCACCGCGGCGTTCTTTCTGAAGTACATTCCAATATACTTTACCGGTTGTAAGATTTGAATATTTATTCAGATCCTCGTCGATAAAACGTTCATAGTGACCAAGATCCAAATCGGTTTCTGCACCATCGTTGGTGACAAATACCTCTCCGTGCTGATACGGAGACATGGTACCTGGATCAACATTGATATATGGATCCAGTTTCTGAGAAATGACCTTCAGACCTCTGGATTTCAGCAATCTTCCTAAAGATGCCGCTGTAATGCCTTTTCCTAATCCTGATACAACACCGCCGGTAACAAATATGTACTTCATAAATTTCTCCTCCCCTGTTTTAACCATAAAAAATGAGGCAAATAAACTAAACGGTTCAAATGCCGTTTTTTTTATTACCTCTTAACCTTGCTCATTATATCGCAGGTCATTCCCTGAAGCAATATGAAAAAAATGAAATTCGCATGAAAAACAGATGAAAAAAATGCGGCTATTGCGCCGCATCTAGGTATTCAGTCATTTGATCTTCCTGTACATAGCCAGGTGCACATCCATAAACACTGCCATCCGTCTGGAAAATACAGGTTGTTGGATAGCCGGAAACACCATAGCTGTACGTTACACTCAGGTCTGTATCAAAAAGCACCTGCATTGTATAGCTGTTATCATCCATAAAAGCATTGATATCTTCAATAGAACCTTCACTGCCGCTGTTTGGAGTAGCAATCAGCAGCACCTGCACATCATCTCTTGTATCATTGATTTTCTGCAGATAAGGCAGTTCCTGCTTGCAGTATGGACACCATGTTCCAAAGAAGTTCAGTACGATCTTCTTCCCTTTATAATCTGAGAGATTGACTGCAGTTCCATTTCTGTCATTGAGCACAAAGTTATATTTTTCTATATCCGGTCTTGTGTCTGTTTCTGTTTCAGCTTCAGCAGTTGCCTGAGGTGAAGCGGAAGCAGCTGCCGTTGGTACAGCAGCGGATGATGAGCTGTTCTTATTGGATATATCTGTACCTGCCTGAAACAGCATATATCCACCCATGCAGATGATTATGATGCCGCCGATAATCTCTGTATAGCGGATAATATTCCTTTTCCTCTGAAACAGGTTCAGCAGTTCTTCTGTAAATAGACCCACTATCAGAAACATGATAACAAAGCCTAAGGCATACGCACCGATATAGGCAATGCCTAACAGCTGTGAAGAAGCTCCTGCGGAAACAACCAATGCACTTGCCAGCATCGGTCCAATGCATGGTGACCATGCAAAACTGAAGAAGAATCCCATCAGATAGGCATTCAGCCATGTCATTTTTCCGCTGGTCTTAAATGATGAACGATGTTCTTTCTGCAGAAACGGAATTTCAATGACATGCAGTGATACAAGTCCAAACAGAATCAGCAGTATACCGCCGATAATCTGTATGATCTGCGTATTGTCAGTAAAGAAGCTTCTGAATGCCGATGTGCCAAGGCCTAACAATACAAATACGGTGCATATGCCTAGGACAAAGAATACCGTCATGATAAGAACTTTGATTCTGGAATACTTCTTGTTTCCTTCAGCATCCACAGTCACTGCATCTTTGCTGAGATAGCCAAAGTAAAGCGGCAGAAGCGGAAGTACACAAGGGGAGAAAAAAGACAGTAGTCCTTCTAGAAAGAGACTGCCTATGCTGATCGTTGGGTTCATATGAATAATCTCCTATGCCAGTGCGTTCGGAAGGATCTGCATTGCAACCAGTATGAGCACGATTGCGCCTAGTACAATCCGATATACGCCGAACAGCTTAAAGCTGTGTCTGCGAATATACTTCATGAAGCTGCGGATGACCACAACGGACACAATGAAAGAAACGATTGTTCCTGTAAGCAGTACAATAACCGCTTCTGCGTTCCATGTCACATTTGTCTTAATCAGTTTCACAGCACTCGCCCCAAACATCATCGGTATGGCCAGGAAGAATGAAAACTTCGCGGCAGCTGATCGGCTGCATCCTAATGCAGTAGCACCGATAATTGTGCTGCCTGACCGCGATGTGCCTGGAATCAGCGCCAGCATCTGGAATACACCGATGCCAAATGCTGTCTTGCGGGACATGCCTTCAATGGATCGAGTTGTTACTTTGCGGTTCTGATTCTCCATGACAATGAATATGACGCCATACACAATCAGTGCAATTGCCACTACGGTCGCATTGTACAGATATGCATCGATCATATCGTCAAACAGTACGCCTGCCAAACCAGCCGGCACTGCCGCTATGACAATCTTGATCCACATCTGCCATGTACCTTTTTTCTGTTCCGCTGTTTTTGCGGATGCCCATGGATTCAGTTCATTGAAATACAGAACCAGTACAGCCAGTATGCTTCCAAGCTGAATGACTACAGTAAACATATTGATGAATTCTGTATTCATTGCCGCATCTGAGAAAACAGACAGAGGCATGACCTGATTCACCAGAATCAGATGCCCAGTGCTGCTGATTGGCAGCCATTCTGTAATTCCCTGTACAATACCAAGCACAACTGCTTTCAATACTTCAATCAATAACTGCATATGCTCTCCTTCTGATACCGGCTCATTATAGCATCATCTTCTGTGCTTTACGGTTCTCTTGCTCTCACTGAGTATTTCATACAGACGTTTCACTCTGCCCTTGAATGAGCGAAAGTCTTTCAGACACCATTCCCAGTTGGGACTGCCGACAGTTCCAGGTGTGTTGATGCGGCCTTCACAACCCATTTTCAATAGATCTGCCATTGGCAGAATAACCATATCACTCTTCGAATCCATTGCATAATCAATCATATTGTCACAGAAACTTCTGTGCATATATCCATGCTGTCTGAACCAGGATGTGATCTTTCTTTTCTCAGACAGACTCTTTTCCTGATACCACTGCAGAATGGTTCCATTGTCATGGGTTCCCGTGTACACAAGCAGATGGCTCTTGTCATCGCCCATTCCAGCTGGGTCAAAAGAGAACTGAATAACCCGCATGCCTTCAAAATCATAATGATCACGAAGTTCCAGCACTTCTGCTCTTAAATCGCCAAGGTCCTCGGCTATGATTCGAATATCAGGCACTTTCTTCAATAGATCGTCAAACAATTCATAACCTGGTGCTTCTATCCATTCGCCTACTCTAGCTGTATCGCAATCAGCAGGAATCTGCCAATAGGTATCAAAGGCCCGGAAATGATCCAGACGGATAATATCGAACATGCGGCCGGCATAGCCAAGTCTTTCAATCCAAAAATCAAAATCTGTTTCTTTTAAGTGCTTCCAGTCATAGATAGGATTGCCCCACCGCTGCCCATCGGCACTGAAGTAATCAGGAGGAACACCAGCCACAAAACGCGGATGTCCATCTTTATCAAGCAGAAATCCATCTCTATGGCTCCAGACATCTGCACTGTCAAGACCTACATAGAAAGGCATATCGCCCATTATGGTAATGCCTTTGCTGTGCGCATAGTTTCTGAGATCCTGCCACTGCAGATACAGTTCATATTGAAGGAATGCCTGATATAGAATCTCATCTTCGTAAGGCTTCAGATCCACTTCATGCGACTGCGGTTCATCTTTTAAAGCACTAGGCCACTCCAGCCAGCATTTCATTCGGTTCTTCTTCTTGAATGTCATGAAAATGGCATAGTTTCTGACCCATTCCTGATAGCTGAATACCAGAAAATTCATGTCCGGTTTAAATCTCTTATATGCTTTTCTATATATTTTCTGTCTTTCTCTGCGGGATGCGGTGTAATCGATGCGAATGCCGGGCTCTTCGCTCTTTGGTATTTCGTCAATCAGTCCCTGTTCCAGCAGATTCTCAATAGAAAGATAGATATCATCCAATGCATAGGAAGAATAAGGCTGATATGGTGAATTGCCGTATCCCAATGGATTCAGAGGCAGTACCTGCCAGAGAGAAAAACCAGCTTCTGATGCAAGATCAATGAATGTTCTTGCTGAAGAGCCAAAATCGCCATTTCCATACTTTGATGGCAATGAAGCTACCGGCATCAGTATTCCCGCTCTGCGCATGCAATATCCTCTTTTCCTGTCCGGTATTCAGTGTACACGATTCACATGGATACCGCAAAGCTGTTTATGCTATTATAAACACTGCAGGGGGAACCAAAATGCAGAACATTAAACAGGAATTCATGGATTTTCTAAACAAGCCTATTGAAAGAGCCAATGACAGAGAACTGTATGCGGCCGGTCAGAAGCTTGTACAGAAGCTTACAAAAGATTTGCCAATATCTCAGGGAAACAAGAAGCTTTATTATATCAGCGCTGAATTTCTCATCGGCAAGCAGTTAGGCAAGAACCTGATCAATCTTGGCATCTATGATCAGATCTCAGAAATACTTGAAGCTCACGGCAAAACCATTGAAGATATGGAACACACAGAAGAAGAACCATCTCTTGGCAATGGAGGTCTGGGAAGACTGGCAGCCTGCTTTATGGATTCAGCCGCCACTCTGTCTTTGCCGGCAGATGGAATCGGATTGAACTACCACTACGGACTGTTCAAGCAGCAGTTTGTCAATCACAAGCAGTCAGAAGAACCGGATGTGTGGCTCAATGAACCATGCTGGCTGCAGAATACAGATGTTTCCTTTCCAATACAATTAGGCAATCATACCGTTCACTCAAGAATGTATGACCTCGATATTATCGGGTATGAAGGCGGACACAACCGTCTGCATCTATTTGATCTTGATACAGTCAACGGTGCAATCGTCGGCAAGGGCATCTCTTTCGACAAGAAAGATATTGATCATAACCTGACTCTGTTCCTGTATCCTGATGACAGTGATATGGATGGACAGCTTCTTAGAATCTATCAGCAGTACTTCATGGTTTCAAATGCTGCCCAGCTGATTCTGTCTGAAGAGAAGAAAGCCGGTCATGATCTGCATCATCTTGATCAGCATATCGCTATACAGATCAACGATACGCACCCGACTCTCGTCATACCGGAACTGATCAGACTGCTTATGCAGGAAGGCATTCCGATGCGTGAAGCTGCTGGCATCGTTACGAATATCTGTGCCTATACCAATCATACAATCCTAGCCGAGGCTTTGGAAAAATGGCCGGTAGATTATCTTTGGAAAGTAGTTCCGCAGCTGATGCCTATCATTGAAGGTCTCGATTATGCGGTGGCCTGCTGCTACAGCAATAATCCAAATGTCGCAGTCATTGATGAAACAAACCGTGTTCATATGGCCCGCATTGACATGCACTTCAGCCACTCCATCAATGGTGTTGCAGCTCTGCACACAGAAATACTGAAAAATCAGGAATTGAAGCCTTTCTATGACATCTATCCTGAAAAATTCAACAATAAGACAAACGGCATTACCTTCCGCCGTTTCCTGATGCACAGCAATCATGAACTCAGTGCATATCTCGACAGTCTGCTTGGTGAAGAGTGGAAACATGATGCCAGCAAACTGCAGGAACTGATGCAGTATTACAACAATGAAGAAGTACTGAATAAGCTTGATGAGATCAAGCATAACAACAAAGTTCGCTGTGCTGCATTCCTTTCGAAAAAAGAAGGCATACAGGTAGATCCTGATTCCATCTTCTGCGTTCAGGTAAAGCGCATGCATGAATATAAGAGACAGCAGATGAATGCTCTGTTTGCCATCTATGAGTATCTGCAGATCAAAGCAGGAAACAAGCCAGAGCGTCCAATCACCATCATCTTCGGCGGCAAAGCAGCACCTGCCTACACAATGGCAAAGAACATCATCCATCTGATCCTGTGTCTGCAGGAACTGATTGATTCGGATCCGGAAGTCAGAAAATGGCTGAATGTTGTCATGATTGCCAACTACAATGTCACCAAAGCAGAACGCGTTATACCGGCCTGCGATATCAGTGAACAGATCTCCCTTGCTTCAAAAGAGGCAAGCGGCACTGGCAATATGAAGTTCATGCTGAATGGCGCTATCACTCTTGGTACAGCGGATGGAGCGAATGTTGAAATCCGCAATCTTGTCAACAATGACAATATCTACATCTTCGGACGTTCCAGTGATGAAGTTATTCATCTGTACAATACAAATGGATACAGTGCCCGCAGCTATTATGAAGGCAGTGCAGATATCCGCCGCATCGTTGACTTCATTACCAGTCCTCAGCTGAGCGGCATCGGTGATATCAGCCTGCTTCGCGATCTGCAGAACAACCTGATTCAGAAAGACTGGTTCATGACACTTCTTGATACAGAAGACTATATTCACACAAAGCTCAGAGCTATTCATGATTATAATGATCGTGAAAAATGGAAGCGCATGTCCCTTGTCAATATAGCTAAAGCTGGATTCTTCTCAAGCGACAGAACGATTGATGAATACAACCGCGACATCTGGCATCTAAGATAAAAGCAGCACCCGTCATATAAAATGACGGGTGCTTTTCTCTGCATAAAGCAGCAGCCGCATTTCTGCGGCTGTCTCTTATAGATCATCTTCTATTGCGGTACTCTTTGCATAGGCAGTGCTCCTTGCTTCAAAGAAGTCTGTCTTAACCATATTGGCATTGGAATACTGGGCAACCCATTTCATTGAAGCAGGTTCTTCTTCATATCCTTCATACAATGTTCCCAGTCCTAGTGAACTGTATCTCAGGTTTCCAAGATACTTGATATAGTCAGAAACCATCTGTGTGTTCAATCCAGGTATTTCATTGCCGATGACATACTGTCCCCACTCAATCTCCTGCTTAACCCCTTCATCGACCATATCCCTGATCATTTTCAGGTTTTCTTCATCAAACAGAACCGGTTCTTCCTTGCGCAGTTCATTCAGTATTTCTCTGAACAGCCAAAGATGTGTATTCTCATCACGATTGATATAGCGGATTTCCTGTACGGACCCTGGCATCTTCCCGTTTCTGCCAAGATTGTAGAAGAACATGAATCCGGAATAGAAGTAGATTCCTTCAAGAATGAAGTTTGCAGTCAGCACCCTGAGGAATGTCCGCTTGTCTTTCTTATCTGTGAATTCATTGTACAGATCTCCGATGAATTTATTTCTCTTCAGAAGATGCGCATCATCTTTCCATTGATACAGAATATCATTGCGTTCCGTAGGATTGCATATTGTATCCAGCATATAGCTGTAGCTCTGTGAATGAACGCATTCCTGAAAGCTCTGAATTGTCAGGCAGAGATTCACTTCGCTGGCAGTGATATACTCACTGACTCTTGGCAGATTTGCCGTCTGTATAGAATCTAGGAATATCAGAAAACTCAGAATTTTGTCATAGGCTGTTCTTTCTGCCGGCAATAGATTCGGATAATCAGATTTATCCTGATCCATATTGATTTCTTCCGGAACCCAGAAATTATTCATTGCCTGCCGATACCAGTCACTGACCCATGGGTACTTCATGTTGTTAAAATCATTCAGATTGGTTGTGTCAAAATTGATCAGACGTCTGTCCCTTACTTCTGTATTGCCATCGGGATTGAAAAGCGGTTTTGGTTTTACCTGTTCCATGTGTTTTCTCCTTTTATGCTGAGCAGCTTTCACAGTCTTCTGGATCCAAAGACTTGCTGCGGACATAATAAATTGTCTTAACACCACACTGCCATGCCAATTCATATAGATTCAGCAGTTCACTCATCTTATAGTCATTCGTGATCCAGAGATTTACACTCTGTGCCTGATCGATATGACGCTGACGGATTCCAGCAGCCCGCACTGACCAGGTCTGATCAATAGAATGCGCATTCTTGTAAAGCCAATATGTATCCGGATTCAGATCCGGAGCAACACGCGGAAGAATAGCACCCTTTTTCTCTTCAAGGAAGAAACGATCCATTATCGGATCCAGTCCCGCTGTTGTTCCAATCAGAATAGAAGTGGAACTTGTCGGAGCGATAGCCATAAGCCATGCGTTGCGCATGCCGTTCTTTGCTACACTCTCTTTCAGTTTCTGCCATTTATCTGAAGTGTAATCTCTTCTTTCGAAGTATTCACCGGTCTGCCATTCACTGCCCTGGAATGCAATATAGCTTCCTCTTTCTGCAGCCAGTTCGCTTGAAGCTTTGATTGCTCCATACGCGAGTTCTTCAAACACTTCATCCGCAAATTTCAAATGTTCTTCGCTTTCCCACTTGATGCCATTCTTTGCCAGCATGTGATGATAGCCGGAAACTCCAAGGCCTATGCTGCGGTACTGCTGATTGGTGATCTTTGAATATGGAAGCGGATAGAAGTTCAGATCAATGACATTGTCAAGAGCTCTGACTACACAGCCTGTCAGTTCTTCCATTGTTTTATGATCTTTCACATTGATGTTTCCAAGGCATATGCTTGCCAGATTGCATGTGACATATTTGCCCGCCTTAGTCTTTGTGATAACTATTTCATCGCCATCTTCATTGACAATCTTCTCTGACTCCTGTTCCATTGCCGACATGTTCTGTGCTATTTCAGTGCACAGATTGGAACAGTAGATCATTCCTTCGTGCTTATTCGGATTTGCCTTATTGACAGTATCACGGAAGAATGCAAATGGTGTTCCTGTCTCAACTGCGGATTTCAGTATCAGTCTGACTAGTTCTTTCAATCGGATAACACGCTTGCTGATGCGGGCATCATTGACACAGTCAAGATACTTCTTTTCCCATTCATCGCCATAGCAGTCTTCAAGGTTGTATCCTTTGATCATCTGTATGTCATGAGGATCCATCAGATACCAGTCCTGATCAAGATTCTCCTTTGCTTTTTTCCAGAACAGATCTGGGTAGCATACCGCTGGGAATACATCATGCGCTTTCATGCGCTCATCGCCATTGTTTGTTCTCAGCTGCAGAAATTCCGGCAGATCACGATGCCATGCGTCTAAATAGACAGCCACTGCACCCTGCCGCATGCCAAGCTGATCAACAGCTACCGCAGTATCATTGATCACTCTGATCCAGCGGATCACTCCGCCGCTTGCCCCCTCAAATCCGCGTATGCTTCCTCCGCGTGAGCGGACCTTTCCTAAATACATACCCATGCCGCCGCCGAATTTGCTGACAGCCGCAAAATTGGAAATACTCTTATAGATACCATCCAGACTGTCTGGAACCGTATCAACAAAGCAGCTGGAAAGCTGATGATACGGCTTGCGGGCATTGGACATGGTTGGTGTTGCCATGGTTACCTGATGCTTGCTGAGCATGTCATAGAAGCGCTTCACCCAGTCAAGCCGATTGTCTGTTTCCTTCATAGCCAGATGCATTGCAATGCCAAGGTACATTTCCTGCGGTGATTCTAGAGGAATATGATGATGGTCATGAATCACATACCTTGTCTCCAATAAATCAAGCCCCGAGAAAGTAAACAGATCATTTCTGGAAGGATCAATGATCTTCTCCAGTTCATCTATCTCTGCACGCGAATAACTGTCCAGTATATAGCTTCCGTAGAGGCCTTCATCACGCAGATATCTGATTTTCTCATACAGTCCATGAATTCCCCGTTCAGCTTCCTGCTTTTTCAATTCAATTTCTGTTTTGTAATACAGAAGACGGCCGGCTATCCGTTCCCACTTTGGCTCTTCCTTGCTTGTAAGCTCTGCTGCAGAGCGGATCAGAAGCTGCAGGCGCTGTGTTTCATTCAGCCCTTCTTTATTCATAGACGTAAACTTCATCTGCAGTCTTTCCAGGTCATAGTCTGGAAAATCCTTCTGTATAGATCGGAAGAGCACACGTCTGAACTCCA
>CALEMD010000126.1 GCA_937902945.1 uncultured Erysipelotrichaceae bacterium
GGGCCAAAGAATCCCCATAATTATCAGCGGAACCAAAAGAGCCATAGATACAACTATAGAAAGTTTCAAACAGCGATTCATGTTTTCTCTATCATTGCTCCCATAATACTGTGCTATAAATACCGCACACGATGCTATCAATCCCATAAGCAGACTGTTTGATATATTAAATACTCTGTTAACTATAGTTATTCCAGATATATACGCATCGTTAAATCTTCCAATCATGAAGTTATCTATCAGACTTAATATATTCATAATCAACTGCTGAAACATCAGCGGCAAAAAAACACAGAGTATCT
Source organism: uncultured Erysipelotrichaceae bacterium (assembly GCA_937902945.1). Taxonomy (GTDB): domain Bacteria; phylum Bacillota_I; class Bacilli_A; order Erysipelotrichales; family Erysipelotrichaceae; genus Bulleidia. The sequence continues at coordinate 303 of CALEMD010000126.1, forward strand.
GCTTATTGGTTAATAATTTTTTCATGTTGTTTGCTCCTACCTAACAATATCGATTATTTCTGAAAGCTCATTAATGTAGTAATCGGCACCATCTTGCTCAAATCCAAAGCGGTTATCGATTTTGCAGATGATTTTCAATCCCGCTGCTTTCGCAGCCTGTATCCCAAAAGTCGAATCTTCAACCGCAAAAATCTGACTGTCATTCCCTATATATCTGCTTTTTACAAACTGGTATATTTCCGGATTCGGCTTGCTTTTTTGAAATTCTTCTCCGCTAATAATAAAATCAATAAACCGTTCTACATGCAGCATGGCAATTATCTTCTCAATTGCATCTCTAGGAGATGATGACGCTATACAAAGAGAGTGATTGTTTTCCTTCAATTTTTGAAACGTTATATATGCTTCTTTGTTCAGAAGCTCTTTGTAATCAATTGTCTGTCCAGCAAAATATGCACGTCTAGCTGTTTGATATGATTCAATGTCATCATAAAAACCTGGTATGTTTTCTTTAAGCAGCTGAAAGTCCATTCTGCTGTTGCTTCCAACCATTTTATTAAGAAATACCCGTGAGGGGTGATATCCAAGGGATTCCAAAAACTGTTCACTGCGCTTTAAATACACAGGTTCAGAATCCATTAATACCCCATCCATATCAAAAGCCAATATAGCCATCATTCACCTCAACTATATTCTATGTGACCGACACATTAACAAAACTCAATAAACTGCACTAATACCAGTGAAGCACTAAAAAACATGATTCTGTACACTATGTGCCGATTCACAGATATCTAAAAATATATGTGGATGGAGGACATCTTAAAGATAATCTGTTGTGTCAGGCTTTATCGATGTATCCGTAACATCCAGATTCATGTGGTATTAATTAAAGTATTATTCTTCCTAATGCTTTTCTGCCTGTTTTTTGCAATGCTCTATCCATGTTGTCCGTTAGTACGTCTTTAGTTTTGTTTTGTTCTGAGTTCTGTGTGGTAACCACAACCAAAAGCTTTCTGAGTTTGATTTTTCGTCACACCACATTATTTTTTGGAACGCAAATTAAACCTAGTATCAAATCAATGCAATGACATGAACTCAATTTCAATTCGTTTTTAATAATGCATTATCCGGTCTATTCAAAACCGCCTCATTTTCTTTGCGTTAATCCTCTGCCTCTGATTTGAAACCTTCTGCTCTTGCTTTGCTTTCAAGATCCAGAAGATGCTGTGACTGTACAGAATTCGGAACTTTATTAGGAAGCTGACATGCCGTCTTCAAGGCCGACACATCTGTCGCATTCACTAAATGATGCTCAACAGAGAACTGTGCAAGCCGCTTCCAATGATCAGCCGACAGTTGTACAACTTGTGTCTGTGCATTTATTCCCTTTACAACCCATTGTTCCTTTGTGGATTGCCTACTTTCGTGTTTATTGTCAGCGACAGAGATCAAACAGTCTATCATATTCTTAGGCAGTTCGATATTCATTGTCTGTACCGAATCCCAGCATTTTGCATTCTTGCACCACTGTGTTACGTTGATAATCGGTCGTTTCTCGTCAGTCAATTTCAAGAAAACCTTCTCACTGATTTCATTAAGTGTTTCTTTAACAGTATTCGGAATATCCTGTCTGTTCCAAATCTGCATGAAATCAAAATCTTGACCTGGATATTGTTTAAGAATCAAGTTATGAAACAGCGCAATACTATACGTAATGATATTTGCTCTATATCCCCCTTCATACCAATCCTGGTTAGGAATATATTTTTCTAAATACCCGAACATCAGCATTAAAGATGCAGTTGTCTGATAGTATCTGGCATTGAATTGTGCATCGTTTTTCTGCCACTGATCATCAATATAATTTGCAAACTGAATGAAGTTTGTCTGTGCGCCTCGGCTTACTATATCCGGATGTCCGAGCCAAGTATTCTGTACCTTTGCTAAATCTGTTTTCTTGATTACTTGGTTCTTAGGATTTTTCAGTAAAAATGTTTTTTTCTTTGCTATTGTAAGTCTCATCTGTTCCTGCAGGTATTGACCTCTTGCGCGCTCATAGAACCATATTGTTTCATATTGTGTTCCGTGTACAGCAGGTGCATAAGTGATTTTCGCTATCTGTTCCATCTGTCTGTGGAATGGATGTGACGCAAAAAAATCTGCATCACTGACCTTGTTCTGACTGTTAGACGATCTTGATATATCTCTGATCAAATTGTCCACTTCATCCGCTGTAGATTTATTCTCGTTTACTTCTGTCAGTTTCATCTGTACGTAGACAGAACTAAGATCTGCTTTATTGCTGCGGCGGGCATTATATAGTGATGCTGTTGTCTGACCACCATTGATTATCTGAAAATTCTTTGCTGATGCAATGTATTCAACTCCTCTTATGTTTTCAACTATCACATCTTCTGCCGTTACAGATATTCCATTATTGAATGCAAAAAACATATCCGGCCGATTGATTATTGTTTCACGGATTTTTTTGTTTACTGCAACCTTTGTAGATAGGAATGATCTTACATTTCCCTCCAACAATCTCGCACCGTATTTATCATAAATGTCAGCAAGGATTCCGCCAGGAATGACTCCGAGAAAACTGTTGTATTTCTGATAATCACCCACATTAGCTTTAATGCATGGAATACCTTCAATACCATAGTCTTTAAAATCTATCTGTATGTTTTCAAGTTCTGGAGTAGTACATATTTCAAATAATCTAGAAAGATCCCAGATCTGCGCTTCTACTTGTTTTCCCTCAAAATCAGCGATATCAATATTTTTAATTCTTGAACTGGTATTCGCTTCTGTAAACAAAAACAGCCTGAATTTTCTTATATTATTAACGTTTTGTGTTCTTAGAAGATCAATCAAGTCTGAAGCACTTGTGCTTATATCTACCTTCTCATTCAGATTCGAATTGATCGATGCATCAACAAAGCAAAGAATTCTATCGAAAAATTGATTGGCAGAAGTGACTGTCAATGTTCTCTCGGTTTCAATTCCTGTATAATCCGCTGCTATCAGACACATTGTTCCGTCAAACTCATCAAAAGCGTAGCCATCAATTCTGTATTTTTTACGCTTGTATTCACCAACATAATAACAAGGATTGAAATCCGGCAGAATTTGGTTTTCAACAAGATAATCCGCCGCATTTTCAACAAAACATGCACATGATCCTTCTCCTGTTGTAACCGATGCCGCTTTAACGTCATCCAGAAAATCCTTCTTAAATTCTGCAGCATCCATCAGTTATTACCATCCTTATGCCATAATTCTATGCTAGGTAAATCAAGCTGATATATGCAGTTAATTATTTCCGTTCTCAAACTTTCTCTGGTTATCCGTGGAAACTCTCCATCAATTCTGTATCTGTCTTTCCGCAAATAGCAGAATTGATACTCATCGTAATCAGGCAGTTCAATATAACCAACGTTATTTAAGCGGATTACAAACAAATCAAGATCTCCACCATCTTTTCCAAATACCGACACCAATTCCTTAACAATATCATTCAGACTGAATGCTCCATCCGCTTCTGGCGCACATTTGTCTACCCGTTGAATTATCAATTCACCACAAGTATTTTCATCACCTAATTGTTCAACGGAACTGATTTCAATTTTGCACGATGCAAGTCCAGTTGTCTTAACTTCATGCCATTGTTTATTATATACAAAATCCTGATCAGCACCATCCGGTCCAACCCAGCCCAGTATTGCTTCATGGTTATCCATTCCGCCTTTCAAGACTTCTTTTAAATAAAGAAGTTCTCCAATCAGTCCTTTCTGCTGTTCTACAGAAAGCAGCTGATTTCTCTTCTGTTCCATTAATCTTCTCCATTGTTTATATCTATGAACAACCTTTCGAAGTGCTTCTTCCTCTGATAATGCATCAGAGGAAGAATCGATTAGATCTGCGCACATACTTATGAATACTTCTTCTTGATTTTTTTCAGTAAGTGCAAGGGTGACATTATATCTGCCATCTTTACGGCCAACTATTGCCACAGCAATGCTTTTAGAAGAATCCATTCCCTTCGGATACATCCCCGTCACAATAATTATGGCTTTCTGCGTTTTTGATATGTATGAAATATGCCATTCTAACTGATGATTTAAATCGAGTTGCAGTGATCCACCCTCATAGTAGTCAATACGATTCCAAAATTCTTCAATTCTCTGCCTTGTACTCATCAGTCCTCATCCTCCGTATCGTTATCAACATCTATCCAGTTTTGAAGTTCAACAAGATTCACCTGATACGTTGCAGTCTTTGTTCCGCCTTTGTCTTCAGGAAATCCAACTCCTAATGCAAACAGAAACCGACCATATTTTTCAGCATTCTGTTTATCAATTGCCGGATCGTCAGAATACTCTGCCTGTATAACATGCATCATAAGGATCGGAGGTCTATCAGCTATTAAATACTCTTTATCGGGAACGCTTTTAACTTTGCCGTCTTTTGTTTTCCCTTCCTTTGATGATTCATATTCTTTTTTAATTTTGGCAACTCGTTCGGCATTTAAGCCTATTCTTGCAATTCCTCCGGAGCCCACACGTAATTTTGTTCCTGTGATGCTGATTGAATTATTTATAAGTTCAATTGATCGCTTTTCAGTATGCGGTATTGGCAGACTGATTTGACCACACTTAAACTCATCAGGGTATGAAACACCTGAACCATTTTTAATAAGTACTACATCCCAGCCTTTACCCCAGTTATTGTCATCAATATATTTTGATAATCCTTTCCCGTTATAATTCAAATGCCATAGATGTGTTTCAAAATTCAGTAATAGATTAGACACAAGTTTTGGAGAAACATTCTCCCAAAAATAGTTTCCACGAGTTCTGCCATCACTCTCTGGAACCATGTTATCTGGATCAAGCTGTCCAATGAAATTTGCAAAGTACTTTTTGTTTTTTTCTAAAACCGTATCAGAAGCAACTAAACGCGGCGTTTCCAGAAGATGACCAGACACATTAATCGCTATTTTAACCGTTGTTGCTGTTCTCATTTTATTCTTAGCAGTCACAATTAAAGATCCTGGATCCTGTCTCACTTTAAGCCCAAACTTAGTTGGATTTAATCCTGCGTCCCGCATTTGACGGATCTGACTCCGCAGGTCATTGGTTGCATCGGTAATCTGTCCATACCAATCTATTTCATCTTGTGAGAGCCATATTTTTACCAGATCTTCATAACCAGGTCGATAGCCAAACCATCTTCCCATCTGCATCAGAGTGTCATACATATTTGTGCTTCTATAGAAGTATGATACACATAGTCCTTCAAGCGTAAGCCCGCGTGACAGCATGTTCCCACCGATTGCAATAATTCTTAAACCATCTTCTTTGTGATTGTCATAATCCAATGATGTGGAACTGCCTTTTCCATTTACTGCTCGCACATAAATCGGTGCAATTGCTTTATAAATATATTTTCTAAGCACATCTTCCCACTTTAAGCCTGGTGAAGCTTTTGAAAGATTGTATTTATCCCAGACTCGATGAAGATCCGAAATGCTCTTTATCCTTTCGCTCTTGTCTTTTGATAGTTTGCTATAATTCTGAACATCTGACTTCACCTGAGCAAGCCATTCATCCAATATTTCTGCAATGCTGTTTTGAATGGTAATGAATCTGCTGATATGAACCATCATTGTCCGATGATTTGTTTTGTCTCCTCGGACATCTCTAATGACATTTGTCAGCAGAAAATAGTATGCCGCTTCATACAAGTCAACCGGCAATTCATTGACTTGATAATCTCTTTTGAGTTTTTTAGGAAAACAGTCAAGAAATCTATTCTCATTGATTCTAATCAGCATTCCGCTCTTGTCGCCATCGTCTCCAAATATTCTGTCCGAACCAATATACTCATTAGGGGCATTCAATGCATAAATGAAATCAGACGGAAACAGATCGTTATTTCTGTTTGGATCACTGCTGTCCTGATCTATAAAAATGTTTGCAAAAGGTGTTGCAGTGACTGCAATATAAGATGTTTTTGTAAAGAGTGATAGGAGTTCTCTGATTGCCGAGTTTATGGCCGTCGGATCAGAATCGGTATTATTGGTATTAACAGATGCATTATCAGCTTCATCATCTATCATCATCATCGGCAGATCAATCTTCCCTAGTCCAGATCTTAGATTATTATACTTAAGCCATGTTGCGAGATTATTCAAGATAGTTTTATTCTTCTTAACAACCAAGAGAATTGGACTTTTAACGTTATCAAGACTTAGATCATTGCTTTTCAGAACTCTGCCGTCAAAATCGTTTGCTACAGAAGTAAAAGAAGCAATTGTTATCTTTGTGTTGTAGAGACCTACTCCCACCAGTTTAGCTTTTTTTGATTTTTGAGGATCAAGATACTGATTGCTTTGACGGCCGCAGAATTCGGTATCCAGCCTGCCTTGTGTCTGCTGGCGAAGCACTTCAGGAATACCAGCTAACACAATTATGAGTTTATACCCTGCATCAGCTGCTTTATTGGCAAGTGCCGTATATGTTGATGTTTTCCCTGACTGAACATCGCCCAATATCAGTCCCTTTATATGAAAACTCCTTTGCTCAGGATCTCCGCATTGATCAAGTATCTCATCAACAACCGAACTCAGTTTAGCTGTTGCTCTTGGGTGCCAGTGTTTATTTGTCTCCAAGTATGTTTTATATCTTGTCCAGTAACAAGAATCAATCTCGGATCTTCGCGCCGCCACCCATGGTTTATGTCCGTTATCCTGATCAGAAAGAAGAATTCCATCATCCATAATCATAATCAAATTTGCTTTTAGATGATTTTTTACTGTTTTGAATTCTTCGTCTGTAATTGGAATCAATGTATTGTTTTTTCTTACTAAATCAGCAAGTTCATCAAATTGATCTTCTGTTGGAGGCGTATCTTCGCATCGGCTGTTGATATACACCGAAATCAATTCTTCTAATGTTTGAGCATTACTCTTCATTTTTTATAACCTCATCTCTAATTGCAACCAATATGCTTTCATGTTTTGAAAATGGTTCTACCTGTGATACTCCTTCGAGAAAAGTCAGTTTGGATTCTTTATCTGTCAAAGACAGCAGCATTGATTTAAGTGCTTTCCGTATCTCTTCATCAGATATTTCCTGGTCATTGCATATAGACTCATCATTATTCAGATCAACGTAAAGCTGGTTCAACGGCAATCCTGTTTCAATCTGTCTAAATAGGGTTTCCATCATTTTCTTGATAATCTCTGATTGAGATGCTACTTGCTTAACAGTCGGATAATCTCGATTGATTTCATAATAATATCCACCTTCTCTGGCTTTCATACGATTCCATATATGAACTGTATTGTCTGAAATCTCTTTTTTGCCTCGCACTGTGTATTTTCTTCTGCTTTTTTCTGCGATCCTTTCAATTACATGTTCAAGATTATGCCTCACTTCTGCCGGCGGCATGGCAGAAGATTTCTTTATATCCAATGTCCACAGACTGTCTAATGTATTAGGAATATCCACCTGAATTCTCGCCAGTTTGGACAGATCGCCTTTCCTCATCATTCGAAACCATGTCCCCCATACAAGAAGTCTTTTATTCCTATATACATAAAAGCCCTGCAGTTTCCGCAAACCATCTTTCCCACCAGTTTTTCTGATCTCTTCAGGCGTCAATGACGATAGATGAGGAAGTATATAAGGTCTTACTGTTATCTTTGAACCATCAATGATAAATATCTCATCATCCATTGGACGATCGCTGTACTTCGCAAGGAAAGGATCTGCCGGTTCGATGTTAGCACCGTTAATTTCAATGCTAAGTCGATTGATTCCAGGCTCACCTGCTAGATATCTATGATACACGAGGGACAGGTGCTCTCTGACACTGTCAAGCATTATTCCCATCGATTTCGAAAAATCTATTTCTCCTGCTTCCATCCGATCCAATTTCTGCCAAACAACAAGCGTTCCTGATTTCTCGCTATTAAGTTCATCAATGTTTGGAATGTTCTCTATTTCATCGCTTGAGTTCAGATCAAGCAATGACCAGCTTCCCTGCTTTGTCACAAAATCAATATCCCATCGTCTGATAGATAGTTCATTATTTTTTTTCGTAGCGACTGTTAAAACTCTGCATTGTGATAAAGATGCAGTTTTCAGTCCTAATCCAAAACGCCCCAGGTCGTTTGCATTCCGAAGTTCCAATGGATTCTTACTGCCATACTGCATTGCTGCTGTCAGTTCTTTACCGGACATGCCAACCCCATTATCAAGTATCGATATATAAGCGCCATCCAAAGGGAAAAATGATATCTTCACAGAACTTGCATCTGCAGCTATGCTATTGTCTACAATATCGGCAACAGCCGCCTCAAGCGAGTATCCTATAGCTCTTGTTGATTCAATTAATGTCGGTGCATATGGTGGAAGATCAATTATATTCATTAGGATCTGACTCCGTTCTGATTACTATTATAAGTCAATCTATCATTTATTGCCTCTGTATAACGGTCTTAAGACTGTTTTCGTCAGAAGTTTTGAGACATTTTTACGTAATGTTATTGGAAATTATCTGCTTGTATAGTTTTTCCGCAGTTTCAGCACATTTGTCCGGTTTTAGTGCGCACTCCCATATTGTAATTACTTTCCATCCCATTTCTTCTAGCATGGCAATGTTTTTACTATCATTTGCAGCATTCTTATTCAGCTTAGGTATCCAATACTCTTTATTGCTTTTAGGCACAGATGCATATTTGCATCCAGGATGCTGATGCCAAAAACAGCCATTAACAAAAATCACTATTTTGTACTTTGGCAGTACAATATCCGGTTGTCCAGGGTATCTTTTATCATTTTTTCTAAAACGGAAACCCTTTGAAAACAAATAGCTCCGCACAATCTGTTCCGGTTTACTGTTTGCTCTGATATGGCACATATTCGTATGCCGCTGTTCTTTTGTATGGTTATCCATTATCATCTTCTGTAATACTGATCAGTTTAAGTGTCCAGATTTCAAAAGATGACCGTTCATCTTCTGGATTCAGCATTCTCATATCTGTTTTCTGGAAGGAAATAGCATTGCATCCATATTGACTTAGAATTTCTCTTGTTACCATTCCTTTTCTTTCCGTGTCTTCCAATGTGTTCTTTACAGGCTCGATTAAGCCTTCCTCAACCAGCCTGTTCTTGAGCCATCTGCCAAGTGTCAGTTCGTCTCCAACAGCAGAAAACTGTTTATTATTCTCACTTGTTGTATGAGCCAAAAATCCATATCCATCATCTGTTACTGCAAAAAACGGTATTCCTTTATATGGATACCCCATCTGTCCTCGAACGGCCTTTGTGACGTTGAGCTGTGTTTCATACCAATCCCTTGGCTTTCCTACATTACGTGGCGCTGCATAGCAGACATTTATATTTGATTTTGTAAAGTGGCGATGATCGTCAAGAAACTTATCACTTTCAAAGGGAACCTTAATCTCGATAATGAAAGGTCTTCCTATTTCATGTTCCTGATAATTCAAAACATCCCTCATTGAAATCTGAAGCATTTTTTCAAATTCTTTAGGTACCTTCAAACGTGCCGGCATTGCCTCTCCTTTCTAATTATTGTCATTTATATCGCTTCTGTTCAGTTTATTTCTTTTTCGATGCAGTCCAGTTTGGCTCAACACTTTCATATTCAATACCCGCAAAAGTCTTGAGAATCGCCTCAAAAATTATCTCTGCACCTTCTACTGGCACTGCCATCCCAATCTGTTTTCTCACAGATTCCTTGCTTCCAGTAAATACATAATTATCTGGGAAGGTCTGCAGTCGAGCTCTTTCACGGTTTGTCAAAGCTCTATTTTCTTTCCAGTGATAGACATGAGTTCCCCCGCCCCCAGAACCAGTAATGGTATAAGCCGGTTTTTTTGGATCTAAACGTCTGTATATCTGACTCAGTTTGGTTTTCTTCACATGCAGTTCTAATTCAGTTGGCAATTCAGCTGTCCATGCATTCTGCCCTGGTTTTATATGTTTCAGTCTGTTTATTACTGTTGGAGATTGCCTTGTAATCTCGTTATTCTCCACATTATCCGGTATCGCCGGTTCTTCAATCGCCTGTTTGCAAGTTTTAATTCTGTATCCTTTAAAACTTGGTATTTTGAAATCATAGGGCTGATCTTCGCGTATACCTACTATTATCATTCTGTGCCGTGCCTGCGGAATTCCGTATTTTTCAAACTTATAAAGATTAGGATAGATTCTGTATCCAGCTTTTTTCATTTCATCCATAATCATGGAGAATGTATCACCATCATTTGCACTTCTAATTCCGCTTACATTTTCGAACATAAACCACATAGGTTTATACTTATTTAATGCTTTTATGCCGTATGAATATAAAGGACCGTATTTGCCATGAATTCCCTTTTGTTTTCCTACCACAGAAAAATCATTACAAGGAGCTCCGAATGCAAGAGCATCAATGCCACCGAGTTCATCAATATTCAACGTATGTACATCTTCACAGACTACGCTATCCGGATTGTCAGGACAGATGTTACGCCTATATGTTTCACATGTGTCCTTGTCAAAATCGTTTGCCCATCCATGAACAATCCCCCAATCCGGATGTCCATCTATTTTTGCGTTGACAGCGCCGCACGCTATACCACCTGGCCCGCAGAATAATTCGCCTAATCTAAAATACATATTGGCTGATCTCCTTCTTTAATATATACAATACCCGTCTTTATCAGAGGAACATTGATTCTGAATGAACTTTATTGATATTGTTAATTATACTTGAACATCCATGGTTGCTGTATGGTTTTTTGAACTACATGGATTTGCTTATAACTGCATTGAACTTTGATTCTAAACCAACGCAGCTGTTCTTCGAGAAAACTGATCCCTACTCATTTTTAAATTTCGATGAATTCAAGCCTTTAGACACCTTGCCATTCTTCAGGTTTTTCACTGATATATCCATCATTTTCAATGTATTCTCTGACACGCGGAACGGCTCTGTAAGCACCCGCGGTTCCATAACAATTCTGCCATCAGCATATTCAGCAATGTGATAGTACTGATATTTCTTCGATCGAATCGTTATGCGATGTTTCGAGTCTACTTTACTATCATATTCTTTCAGCAATGATGACATATGTCTTCCCTCCGCCGTGGGATTTCCCACCTTTATATTATGCCGCATTCATTTCTTTGCCAAGACTCATTCAATCGCTTGTCAGTTTCATAGCAAAAAGACCCTGCATTTCACAGAGCCTTCTCTTCTTGCTATATAACGTCTTATTTCGCTGTCGCTGCATTCTGCCCGGCTAAGCGACCAAATGACAGTGCATCTGGTACTGCGTTTGCTCCCAGACGATTTGTCCCGTGAATCCCACCGGTAACTTCACCAGCTGCATACAGACCTTTGATAATTGATCCATCAGTTGATATAACATGGGTTTCGACATCAATCTCAACGCCTCCCATCGTATGATGTACAGCCGGAGATCTCAACGTTGCATAATAAGGACCTCCCTGGCTAAGATCTACATACTGGTCAAATACCGTGCGTCCAAATTCTGGATCATTCTGCGTATCATAAGCCTTCTGGAAATTATCTACAGTTTCCTGAAGAACCGCTGAATCCATATTTAATTTTTCTGCAAGTTCTTCAATTGTATCAGCTTTAACGGTTGAGCCACTTTCAACCAAATCTGATATCAAGAGCCCATTTTTGTTCTTACCTTCTGCATCAGCCATCAGATTTGCTTCATTTACAACAACATAGAACTGTCCATCTGTCTGTGCTCTTGCAGCAGCAGTAATGTCATCGCGGCGCCCAGCCTCATTCGTAAATCTTTTGCCTTCTTTATTGATAAACAGCGCTGTTGATGCTCCTACATTATTTGATGTTTTGCCTGTCACCGGATCACATACTGGCAAGGACTGGATATACTCCATTCCAACGAGATTTGCACCGATTGCTTCAGCCATGATAATACCATCGCCCGTTATTGATGCCGCATTGGATGTCGGTAGACTTTCCAACAGTGACGGATCATATTTTTTTCTCAGTTCCTTGTTTCCTGCAAAACCTCCGGTTGCCAACATCACACCGCTGTTAGCTTTGAACTCATATTCTGTTCCATCAATTCCTACTGCATATACGCCAACAACACTGTCATTATCCATCATGAATTCTGTTGCTGATGTCTCATAGTATATTTCAATAGGATATTCATTTGTCGCAATCATGTTCTCGAACGTTTCAATGAATGCGAGTCCACTTTTGTAGTTGCTTGACTCATGTGATCTTGGCCAGAGTGCCCCAAGATATGTGCGTGTTGTATCTTTCCACTGAACTCCATTTTCTTCAAGATACACAAGCATGTCTGCGGACAATTCCGTGAACTTTTCGATCAGCGTCAGATTGCCGGCATAATCGCCACCATCATATGTCTGCAATGCATGGAATGCAGTTGAATCAAACAGATAGGTTGATCCAGACGCATTGTATTCGTCATATTCTTTCTGAACCGTTTCAATCAATTCTGCATGTACATCATTCTTTGGCTCAACAGCCAGAAGTTTTTCAATAGTAGCACGCTCGGCGTCTGTTAATTCCTGCTTTGATTCTCTTTCATAGTCAAAGCAGTTATAGCCACCTCCTGCCAAAACTGTATTCCCACCAAGTACAGCAGCTTTTTCAATGACAATAACGCTCTCTGCTCCTGCTTCACTTGCACTGACCGCAGCACTCATACCAGCTCCGCCGCCGCCGATTATTACAACATCTGCTGTCTTTTCAACTTTTTCGCCTGCTGTCTTTACTACAGCAGTGCTGAAACTTTCCTCGGTGCCGCCGGCTTGTTTTATACAATCTTTAACACCATTGATGATTGCATTGCTTGTCATGGTAGCACCTGAAACAGTATCGATATTTACAGACTGTGATTCAACTATCTCTGCAGGAAGTCTTTCCAAAGCAGGATCAGCAACTCCAACTGTTTCATTCTGTTCCAAAACTGTTACTGCAGATATCTTTCCTTCTGACAGCACTACTTCGACTTTGACATCTCCATTCATTCCTTTAGCACTTGCTGTATAAGTGCCATCTTTGATGCTGGATGAACTGCCAGATTGACATCCAGTCAAACATAATAAACCAACCAATAATATAGATAATATTTTATTGCGCATATTGTTTCCTCCCGCACAAATGGTATGCCTTACCACCATGGTAGAGTCAACACGCAGAATCGATAATAGCCCATATTTCGTGAATCCTTATTCTATCATTCTTTTGGTTATATGTAGCGAGAGTAATGCCAATGATTCTCTTGATTGTGCAGTGTTCCTTCTTGGCAAACTCAAATAATGAGTCAAAGCTTTTTACAGACAGTTTTCTGTTGATAGTGCACTTAATATAACAATGAATTGCTTTTGCAGGTCCCAGCATCTCCACATTCTCGTTATTAACCAAATTGTGATCGAGCAGATATTTATCTCTGATGATCAAACCATAATTACAGGCATGATGAAATGATCCGTTTATTAATTCAAAACTTGGAGACGAGTTAGTCAGTGGCATGAATTCTATCCATTGTGATAGCAGTTTATGATATTCATCATAATCAGCTAACTGTCTCTGTTTACAGTATTGAAGATAATAAACTTTATCCATTTCTTCGAATCTGCACACATCAAATTCTGCAGATTCACTCAATGACTGCAGTGTATCGTCTATTTTCGCCAATTCCATCTGCAGTTTATCTATGGTATTCTGCAGATCAGTTCTTTTCTCTTTCAGCGACTGTTGAAGATATTCTCTGCTGTCGCTATCTAAAAGATTTCGTATCTCATTTGTTGTATAACCGAATTTCTTGTAGTAAATAATCCGCAGAAGTATGTTAATGGATCCCAGATCAAAGTATCTGTAACCATTCGTTTCATCCGTTTTCAAAACGATCAGACCTTGTTCCTGATATCGTCTGATTGACTGTGATCCAATATTCAATAGGCGTGCAATGTCATTTATTTTATAGTACATATTGTGCTTCCTAATATTAGGTTAACTGAAATATATGTTCCATTCAATTGTTTATCTGATTGTTATCAGTGAAAACAGTTCCTTACTGATATGAAAGGTTATATTTGTTCCTTCATGATAGGATACGTATAAGGAGATCAATACTATGCAGATGAGTCCTAAATTTAAGAAACCCCTTGCCATGATTCTTCTGGCTCTCGGAGAAATGGTATTTGCTGTTATTATACTTGGATTATGCAACATGGCTTATTATGATTCATTCCGTTATCTAATCCTGCCGGTACTGGCTTTCATGCTAAGTCTTGGATATATGGTGCTGATGCTTGACTATATTCACCTATTGACTGTACAGATTGAGAATGATGAAGCACTTCGCTTTGAAAACATGGCCGCACGAGAGAGTGCACCAAGGCCAGCTCAATTCAGCCGTGAACCAGAACGCGAAGAATATTATGATATTGCGGATATGCTTACAAGACGTGCCGATCCGCAGACACAGCAGAGACAGAGGTAATCAGGTAAGTCTTGTTTTCTGCAGCAGAATGTAATAATCATAGAAATCTATAAACGGTTTTACCAGCACCGTATCTGCTGTATCTTCAATCATTGTCAGATTTCTCGTCACCTTTTCACTTGTCTTCAGTTTGATCATATCTGAATCTACTGCAAGTACATGTATGAAGATGCGATTGTACTTGAGTCCTCCATAATCCATATAATGATTCATGACAAGCAGTCTTGAAAAAGCACTGCTTTTCTTTTTGGTAAAGAAAATGAGATTGAGCGTAGAATTGGAAATCAGATGTGAAGTCATTCTGAACTGCTCAAGCTGTTTCTTTACAAGGTGATCTTCGGTACTACTGTTTATGTAATCCAACACCTCCTGCAGTTTATTGCATTTGAAAGAAAGATTGTAATCTGATGCATGCAATACACCAAAGGCATTCTTATAGATACGGGAAGGATTTGCGACCTGTTCATAAAACTCCTGCACATCATGTTCATTGAAAAAATAGTCTACCTGCATCTGCGGTATATCGCTGTGCAGTCCTAACGGCTGTTCCTTTTCAAACATGATCAGATAGTTATACTCAGAAAGATCTTTCTTAATCAGATCAGCTGTTGTTACAATATCAATCTGCTGAATTACATTGCTGTATCTGTCCAGTATTCTTCGTTTCAAAGAGACACCGCTTGCTCTGTCGGCTGGCGTAAAGATCGCTAATCTGTTCATCTTGCTGATGTTTCTTGTTCTGCGGATACAGGAATAAACTGCCAGACACAGTTCAATGAATATGCTTGTTCCATAACTGCTTTCACTGATGCTCTGCAGTTCGTGATAGCAAAGCAGTCCAATGCTGACACTTAACGGTGAATTATTGACTGCTTTTCTGAGGTAGGAGTTTGGATTGTTTTCTACGATAGAAAACTTCGAACGTATTGCCATTCTAGCAATGACCGGATACAGACATTCTTCAAATATTCTCTGGTTGCGATCTGACATGATACCGTATTGTCTCAGCAATAGATCAACAGCATCCTGATACTCATATAGGCAAGTCTGTATCTGAACAGGCAGAGCATCTTTATACTTCTGCTCTGCATAATCAAGATTGGTAATGATGAAAAGCTTAAGCAGATACACTTCAGTTATATCTTCATGCAGCTCATAGAGATCGTTCAGCTGTCTGATCAGCCATGGTATGTTCAGGTGCAGTGAATAGGAATCCAGTATTTCTCTCTGTTCATCTGTAAACTCAACCGGATGATTATGCATAATCCGCTTGTGTGTGATCATGATCAGCACAATCAGTTTTCGAATGGATATCTGTGACAATGGGCATCCGGAAAGATTGACATACTCAAGACATATATTGGTAACTCTTTCTTTTTCATGACTGCCTAGTGACAGGAGAGACAGACTGTCTTCAAACAGATCAGAGCTTGCATTGTCCTGTGAATAGAAACATACCGTATCGGTAAAGCAGTAGCGTATATCTGTCTCTCTTCCTTCAAGACGCATGCCATAGTGCGGTTTCACTGCCAGTTTGATTCGATAGCCATCAAGCACCTTATGTACTTCTTTCAACAGACTGCTTACTGTTCTCTGATTCAGATTCAGATACTCTGACAGTTCATCCAGTTTTACATAGCGGTCTTTTTCAAAGAAATAGAAAAGAATGGCATTCACCCTTGTATCCAGCTTTGTTTCTATATCATTTGAATCAATGAAACGGTATTCGAACTGCTGTTTCAATTCATCCAGGACATCCTGCATGGATGCCTTCAATTTATAACCGGTTCCTTTTCTATAAGAAATGTGAATTCCGTTGGAACGCATGCTGTCATTGATTGTATGAATGTCTTTCCGTATGGTCTTTGCACATACATCAAAATGACTGCACAGATATGCATAGTCCAGTCCGCTTCCATCATGTATAAGCAGTTCATACAGAACAGCTAATTGTCTTTTTCCAGCATCCATATGTATGAAATATCATAAAATCGGGGCTGATTCAATAGTGAATCAGTCCCGTAAGGGAAAACTAATCTATTTTCTTGAAAGCGTTCGGTTTATATTCCGGTTCTTCTGTGCTGCGATCAAACACCTTTCTGCCATGAACATATGTAGCCATTGCTTTATAGTCATCACTGATGACTGCAACGTCTGCATACTTGCCATCTTTTATGGATCCCGTTACATCATCAAATCCATAATATCTAGCAGCATTCAGGCTTGAAAGCTTAATGACTTCTTCTAAAGGCATATGCAGTTTTTCAACAAGGTTGCCAATGCCGTACAGAACAGACTTGGAACTTCCCAGAAGCCTTCCGTCATCATCTCTGACAAATCCCTCTTCGGAGACATTGAGCGGTGTTACCCAGCCGATTTCATAACGGCCTGGCTTAATACCTGCCAATGCAACTGAATCAGAAATCATCATAAACTGTGACTTATCTTTGATTCTGAACATCATTTCAATGAAGTCCATGCATACATGCAACCCATCACAAATGACTTCGCATTGAACACGTGGGTCCATCAGCATAACGCCAAGACCTCCTATGTTGCGATGATGGATGCCGACCATGACATTGGATGTGTGTGTTGATACACGCCACCCTTTATCTACTGCATGTTTTGCGCCTTCTGACTTCAGGTCGCTGTGTGCATAGGCGATTTTGACGCCTTTTGAGATCAGGTATTCTGCAGCTTCTTCAGCACCCGGTATTTCCGGAGCCATTGCTACAAGCTTCAGCATTCCCTGTGAGTCTTCCCACATCTTATGAACATAGTCCATGTCAATGTCAGGATGCGCTTCAGGTCTTCCGCCTTCCCCGACTCTTGATAGATATGGTCCTTCAGAATGTATGCCAAGTATATGGGCACCATTGTCATACCCTTCCTTTGCGACCATTGCCACCTGTTTAAGTGTATCGGTCTCTGTTGGAAAGATATTTGCAACGCCTTCATATGCTAAAGCATGCAGATAGTGTCTGATATCGTCTTTAACGATCTCATCAGGCTTTCCAGCCATATCTGAATCTCCATATCCGTATGTACCGTGGTTGTGTGTATCAAAGATTCCTGGAATGATTCTTTGATCCTTATAGTCCTCAAAGTCTTCAACTGCTGCTTCCTTATTCAGGAAACCTACAATCTTATCTTTGTTGATTACAAGATATCCATCTCTGACACCATCTTCGAAGTAGATTCTAGATGAGCGAAGATATTTCATTTAGAACACTCCCAGAACAGATCCGACAATACCGATAATAAGAATCAGGAAGATAATCCAGATTGGCTTCCACTTCTTGCGGATCAATGCAACAATACCAAACAGAAGAACTAGTTTCAGGAAGCCCGGCATAATACCATCGAATATATCCTGAACAATCATCTCTGTGCCAGCACCCATAGGAATAACCATCGGGCTGGAGATGCTTACCATGCTTGATACAAGTGAACCAACCATGATCAGTCCCATTGCACATGCTGCATCTGAAATTGACTGAATGATTCCTGATTTAAATGCTTTTGTAATGGTTTCTGTACCTACAGAATATCCAAGGTTCAACAGATACCACTTAATGCCAAGGAAGATACCGCCATAGATGCCTACAAACAGCAATACACCCAAAGGATTTCCCTGTGCAGCCAGTGAGATGCCAATACCAGCTGAGATAACACGGATACAGTTGAAGAAGATTGAATCGCCGATTGCGGCAAGAGGACCCATCAGGGAAGTCTTGATATTGGTGATCATTTCTCCAGGTACCTTTTCAGGATCGGCAGCACGTTCTCTTTCAAGAGCATAGCTCAGACCTAATACAAGTCCAGCAGCTGAAGCGTGTGTATTGAAGAATTCTGTATTTCTTACAAATGCTTCCTTCTTCAGCTCTTCATTGTCTCCATATACTTCATTGATAACCGGCAGCATGCAGTACGCATAGCAGTTGCCTTCCATCTTAACCATTGTGAAGTCTGACCAGAACTGTCCAGACGTCCAGAACATGTGCCGAAGATTCTTTTTCTCTGTCGGCGTCAATTGTCTTTTCGCTGCCATTAGAATAAGTCCTCCTCATGATTGCTGTCAGACACCGCAGGTGCCTGCTGTACCTTCTTCAATCCGCTCTCAACAAGATAGATGGAAATTGCAATTGCTAAAGCTATGATGGCAATACCCATTGTGGATAGACCGATCAGCTCAGCAAATACAAATCCTACGAAGAAGAATATTCCCAGTTTCTTTGACCAGATCATGGAAGTCAGAATGCCAAATCCTACTGCTACCAGCATTCCCGATGCTGCATCCAGACCATTGATCAACCATACAGGCATTGCACTGCTGATACCGCCCAGATTTCCAACACCCAGCCATACTGCTACAAATATAACCAGTGCTCTAGGCAGCGGTGTAATAACAAATAGATACAGATAGTGCAGGAATACATATTTCTTCTGATCATTTTCAGCAGCGTATTTGTCATACAGACCAAGGAAAGCCAGCTGTATTGGAGAAATCAGTGTATTGACATACTGAATCAGTGTGCCTACAGGAATTGCCAGTGCGATTGCAGCACTCTGATCAACTCCTGACAGAATAACTGCAGCGACAGGAATCAATGTTCCTGACATTGGATCGGATGGTGTAACACCGCCGATAGCGGATATACCCATATAGATAGCTTCGAGCTGTGCGCCCATAATCAATCCTGTTTTTGCATCCCCAAGTGCTAAACCTGTGAGCCATCCTACAAACAGAGGACGCCAAGTTGCATCCCATGCCATGCAGTTGTCGAGTAAGCATACCAAATAGTTAACAATTGTTAGAATAATTGCGGCTTGAATTGCTGACATATTAATTCACCCCTTTATCTTTTTCCTATTACAGATTCCAATGAAACTTTCGGATCGCTGGAAAGCATGCGTACTTCACAGTCAATCCCTGTGTCAATGATCTTATGGAAGACTTCAATCTCTTCATCATTTGCATACAGTGAATCGGCATAAGTCTTGCGATTCATCTTGTCTTTGTTGACTCGTCCGAAGTTTCCTACATTCAAGTACGGAATTCCCGGAACATTCTTGACGATTTCATATGCATCTTCAGGACAGTTGACTACTACAAATATGGAGAGTGCCGCTGCCCTTGGATCATTCAGCTGCTGAATCGCCCCTTTCACAGTTTTGATTACAACCTTAATGCCTTCTGGTGCAGCCATATGCAGTGACATCTTTACAACTTCGTTTCCAGCTGCCATATCATTCGCAACTACAATTGCATTGACTGCCAGCTGTCTTGCCCACTGATTGGCAACCTGACCATGAATCAAACGTTCATCAATACGCAAAAGTTTGATCATATACTTCCTCCTTTCCTAGAACAGCTCATCGTCATGAGTCTGTTTTATATCATTGAGGTATACCATCGCATTTTTAGCACCCTCAATTGATTCCCGAATATCATCTTTGCTCAGTACTGAATCTTTCAGTATGAGATCCATTACCAATGCAAGATTGTATCCTGCAATGATCTGTATGTTTCTATCATCTGATGCTGTCTGCTTAAAGACTTCCTGTGCAACACTTCCGCCATGGATATCGCAGAAAACGATCAGCTGATCGAATTCTCCGATCTCTTTCAGTTTGTCCTTTACCAGATCCTGTATGCTTCTGTCATCCAGAAACGCTGACAGCGTATAAACATTTTCTTTTTCACCGGTCATGATCTTCAGAAAACTGACTGTTCCTTCAGAAAATCTGCCGTGACTTGCAATTAGATATTTAACCATTGTCTTTCCCCTTTACTTGAATCATATGAATATTTCTATCTTTTTTGTCGCAAACTATTTCTCTTTAAGAGAACAAATATTGCGTCGATCTTCTTCTAAGCATTACTATGATGATAGTATGAAAAAAGCATTCAGACAGGACATCCTGCATGGACCTGTAACAGAAAACCTGATCCTGCTGATGTATCCCATTCTAATTTGCGGTCTGTTTCAGCAACTTTATCAGATGGCAGATGCTGTTGTTGTCGGCAGATTTGCCCAGGGCAATGCAATTGCCATTGTCGGCGGATCTGCCAGCATGCTGATATCTCTATTTACAGGTCTTGCCTCAGGCATCGTAACCGGCAGTATGTTTGTCACAGCATTCTTCTCTGGGCAGAACAGCAAAAGCAAAATTCAGAACAGTGCACAGATGTCTATATTGATAGCTGCCGTTACCGGTGTTCTATGCACTATCCTCTTCATACTGTTCTCTGAACAGATATTGAATATCCTGCATGTCCCTTCTGATATTCTCAATGATTCTGCTGTCTATCTGAGAATCTATGCATTGGGATTTGCACCATACTTTATTTTTCAGGTCAGTGTAAATCTATTGCGGGCATTGGGTGAAGCAAAGCGACCAACCCGCTATCTGATTCTTTCGTTTCTTTTGAATATCATTCTTGATTTCCTATTCACAGGTTTATTCAGACTTCAGCAGAACGGTGTTGCCATTGCCTTCATCATCAGCCAATCCTGCAGTGCTGCTCTTGCTTTATATGATATAAACACACATACACATCTTCATCTATTTTCGATGCATATGGATCTTGATACTGTGAAGAGGATTCTCAGCATTGGAATCCCTAGCAGTGTTACATCGATTATCTATGCTTTGACCAATATCCTGATTCAAAGTTCTTTCAATCTATTAGGAAGCGACATGGTTGCCGGTTATGCAATCCACAGCAAAATAGAAAGCCTCTACTGGATTATATTCACTGGCTTAGGCATGGCAGTGACCACCTTTGCAGGACAGAACTATGGTTCAGGAAACAAACAGCGGCTTAAGGAAACAGTTCGCAGAGGAATCCGTTTGGGTTACCTTACAGCCATACCGATTGCACTGATGTTCTATTTCATGAGTGTTCCTTTATCTTCTATCTTCACAAAAGATCCAAAACTGATTGGACTCGGTTCCACCATACTGAAGTATATGGCACCGTTCTATCTGTGCTATCCTGTAATCGAAATTATTACGCAGATTCTGAAATGCATCGGTAAAGCTGTTCAGTCTACTGTGATAACATTGCTTTGCATATCTGTTGTAAGAGTTATATGGATACTGACTGTCGCCATGAAGAATCTATGCTACCAGAATATACTGCTTGCATTTCCAATCAGCTGGACAATTGCTTCAGCTGTGTTCCTGATTTACTATTCAATCGAAAGGAAGAAACTGCTGAATGAAACATACACTTGTGATGCTGGGACAGTCTCTCGGTAAAAGAAAAACGGATAAGCAGAAGCTGCTGTTCATCAACACCATTGCCAAACCGCTTCTCGATAAAGGAATCGCCGTTCAGATACATCGCAACCCTAACAAAAGAGTCAAATCCAATAATGTTCACATTGGAGACATGGATGCATGCAAAACAGTTATGCTTTGTCCATATGATACAGGACGTGCCCTGCTCATTGAAAATGGACGGTACTATCCTTGTGACAATCATGCCAACAGTCAGATACAGAAGCACAATCTTATCCTCGAGACAATTCTTGGCATTATAGCTGCAGCTGTTATCTATTTGACTGCCGGTCTGTTAAAAGCAGATATGACGCTTAGAATCATTGGCATACTTATTGATTTTGCTATGTTTGTACTGCTTCTTTATCTTTTTACAGGTCCTACTCCTTCTACCAACATGAATCGCAACAGCGGAGCTCTTGCTCTCACTGTTCAGCTTTCTTCCACCAAATGGAAAAAGACTGCATTCATTCTTACGGACCAGTCCATTGATTCAAAGCTCGGATATGTACAGGTCAGCCAATGGTATAAAGACGAAGCCGACAGCCGTACATTTATCATGTTGGACGGCCTTGCTCATGGAGATACCTACTATGTTATAGGCCGAGAGGGTGATTCAGAAGTAAAGTTCCTAGCTGACGCAATCGGCGCATCTCCTCTATATCTGAACAAAGAACAGATTAAGAACAGTCCGCTCGCTTTATTCAAGCACGCCATGCTTATATGTGCTGGGACGCTGACTGATGACCACTGTGTCATGGTATCGCCTTCTCTTGATCATAGAGATTATGAAGTAGACACAGAACGCCTTGAAAAACTGAAGAACGATATGGCTGAATATATCGATCATAGAGAAGCGTTTTTACGGCCATATGAGAAATCTGCAGCAACACCAGAATGATCATTCTGTTCAAGAAATTTTTGTGATACACACTCAGCACTTGCAAATACTTCACAGTCTGGAATATACAAAAATGGAATGCAGCTCCAGATCTGCTGGAGACGAATTCCATTTTTGACTTTCTAATACAGAGAATCAATTATTCCGCACACATTTCAATCAATCTGCACAGCAGCTTGTATTCTCTGTCAAATGCTTCCAGATAGAGTTTTTCCTTTGTTGTATGAATATTCTCTTCAATAGAACCTATACAGATAATATCAGTCTCTGGATGCAGAGAAGACCAGATGCCTGTTTCATTTCCGCCATGGGTTCCTTCTATCTCTATATCATGGTGATAGATCTCTTTGACAAGCTTCTGAAAGTGATCTCTCAAAACAGATACCTTCTGATAATTCCATCCTGGATACTGTGTGGTAATAGACACTTTTGCATCAAAGGCTTCAGCAGCCGTGCACACTCTGCTTAGGACATCATCCATAGCACTCTGCAAGAGACTTCTGATTCTGAAATAGAGAATCATATTTCCGTCCTGCGGCAGAACAATTCTGCCTAGATTGTTTGATGTGACAGGAAGTCCTTCTAGAGGAATGCTTACTGCTTCTACTCCATTTGGCAATAGCAGCAGCATTGCCAGCATAGATGCATATGAGTCATTATCCAGAACTTCTTTCGGTAGAGCAGCTTTTCTGATTCTGATCTGAATGCCGCTGTCACTGTCCGCAAATTCATCACGGATCTGTTTCAATTGACGGGACACTGTTTTCTTAACTGCTGATGATTCCTTTTCAGTACACAGAATCAAAGCTTCGGCATCAGACGGAATCATGTTATCTCCTCTGCCGCCATTCAGCTCAGCCAATTGAATCTTCAGCCCATTCTGTTTCATATCATTCAGAACTCTAGCAAGAATACGGATGGCATTGCCTCTTCCCTCACCAATCACAACTCCTGAATGACCGCCCAGCAAGCCGCTCACCTCAATGGTATATGCCTGCATTCTTCTGTCTGCAGGTTTCCAGATCAGTTTCTTTCTGATTTCTCCTTTGATACCTCCGGCCGCACATGACATTGCAGTTGTTTCACCGCCGCCATCCAGTGAAATGCACCGACGTGAAAGAATATCTCTCGGCTTCATCTTCATAGCTCCGACAAGACCCGTTTCTTCCTGTACAGTGAATACACACTCAAGCGGTGAGTGCACAAGATTCACATCTTCAAGAATTGCCATCATATAAGCAACTCCCACGCCATCGTCTGCGCCTAAAGTCGTACCTCTTGCCTTCAGATATCCATCCTCTTCATAAAGATCAAGAGGATCTTTCTTAAAGTCATGTACAATGCCAGGATCCTTTTCTGTGATCATATCCAGATGTGCCTGGATCATCAGATACGGTTCATTTTCATGCCCCTTTGATCCTGGTTTTCTGATGACAGTATTGCCAACCGAATCCTGGTGACAGTACAGATTATTCTGCTTGGCAAACTCCGCGACCCATTCACATGCTTTCTTCTCATCACCGGAACCGCGGGGAATCATTGATAATTCATTAAAGTAAAAGCAGTATCTCTTCTTCAGATCGAATTTCATTTCTGTACCACTTCCCTATCCAGTTTTTTGATATCCTGCAGAAAGCCTTCCATAAGACCTTTATCTGCATGTGTCAGTACTGTTATACAGGAATCATCCTGCGGTTCAATGACCGTCATGCCGCGAACGGTCTTTCCCTGAGGTATCACTTCAAGACTGCATGCATATCCTGTAAAAGCTTCAGGATACAGAAGATACAGAATTGTACATAGATCAAATACCGGTGTTTCTTTCATATGATGCTTTCTTGCATATCCGTAATAGAAATCCAAGAGACCATAGACCATATTGGATACATATCCTGCATTCTTCAATGCATTGATCTGTTGTTCATTGATGGAAACATCACGGCATACTTCAAGCGGACAGATGACTAGAGGAATATGCGATTCCGCTATTATTTCAGCCGCAATCGGATCTGCATAGATATTGAATTCAGAGTGTTCAAGTATATTGCCGCCCTGTATAGCACCGCCCATAAAGACAATCTCTTCAATTCTCTTTTTTACTTCTGGATATGATTTTATTAGTAGAGCGAGATTGGTCAAAGGTCCCATGCCGACAAGCGTGACCGGCTCTTTGGATTGCATGATCTGTTCCTTCATGAATTCCACAGCCGATATCTTCAGAGTTTCAAATGTCGGTTCCGGAAAGTCAAAACCATCCAGACCTGTTTTTCCATGGGCATCCTGTACTTCCGGTCCGCCGATAAGCGGATTATCGCAGCCTTCTGCAATAAGTGCCGGCTGTCCTAAATATGAGAGCACATTTAAAAGATTGCGGGTAACAGAAGGAAGTGTATTGTTTCCGCAGACCGTTGTATATCCAAGTATGTTCAATTCTTCTCGATGTGCTAAAGCACAGAGGATGGCCATGATATCATCATGGCCAGGATCACAGTCAAACAGTATATTCCGTTTCATCATCTTGCCCGCTGCTTGCGATACTCACGGATAGATTTGATAATGAGAATCAGCAATACGCAGAAGTATGGAATTGTATTCAGCAATTCGCTAGGCAGCTGCATCAGAGAAAGCACATTGACTGCTGCAGATGCAATAGCAAAGATAATACTTGTAACAATGGTAACGCCTAGGTTCATGCCGCCTACTGCTGCCGCTGCAATACCAATCCAGCCGCGTGATGCAGTCATATTGCTGGAATAGATGGATAGGTATCCCATTGAAAGATAAGCCCCGCCCAATGCTGCCAATGCACCTGAAATCAAAGCTGAAATCAGACGTACTTTTCTGACTTTGATGCCAACTGACTCAGCCGCTTTTTCATCCAGTCCTGTTGCCTTCATATGAAGACCGAACGGAGTCTTATAGACAATTACATAGAGCACAATAGCCAAAGCAATGCAGACATAGGTCAGGAAATAATGACCGGACAGTATCTCACCAAGAACCGGGATATCTTCTATGAATGGAATATTTACAGTTGGCAGAACCTTTGAAGGCAGACTGCCTGAAGTTCCTTTTGAACCTGTCCATACCAGAAGCAGCCAAATAGCAAAATCTGCAGAAAACAGATTCAACGCAATACCGATCATAATTGGATTGGCTTTCATCTTTATCGTAAAGAAGGCTAGGACAGCACCGCATAGCAGTCCGATTCCAACAGCTCCTAACAGTCCCATCCAAGCACTGCCGGTAACTGCACTGAAGTAGACTCCAAACAATGCACCGAAGTTCATAATACCTTCAATAGCAATATTCGGAATGCCCGCCAATGAAGCAGAATATGCAGACATAGACGCAAACAGCAATGGTGTGCCTACACGGATAACAATGAATACAAATGAAGCACTCAGAATCTGTTCAAGGATATTAGCCATTTTTCTTTTCCTCCTTGAGCAGCTGTTTTTCGCGCCACTTTCTCAGGAAATACTGTGATGAGATAAGCAGTGTAAGAATAACTTCCACAATAGAGATCAGCTTAATATCAATAACAGTTGAACTGTTGGCAAGCAGCTGTGCAGATGCTCTTAGATAACTGATGCCAAACGCTGCCACGACAACTCCTATTGGATCGTTTTTGCCAAGCATAGCCATCAATGCACCGCTGAAGCCAAGGCCTGGCAATGATGCCCATGTAAATGCAGTATACATACCTAACAGTTCTACCGAAGACCCAACACCTCCAATAAATCCAGACAGAAAGTGAATAGCCATAAACATGCCGAATGCACCAATTCCAGAATACTTTGCAAATTTCGGATTCAAACCGGAAATGCGGATTGCGTAACCCAGCTTTGTTCTGTACAGCAGAATATACACCAGCACAACCGCAGCCAGCATGATAAAGATTCCACTGTGCACCTGCGTTTTAGGTATGACCACTTCAAGCTTTGCGGCATCCGTAAACGGTGCAGATGAAGTGCCGGTAACACCGGAAATAGCCAGTTTATTCTTAACAATCCAGAATCCAATGCCATAGAGAATATTATTCATCATCAATGAAATAACCATCTCATCGGCTCCGAATTTCGCATTTAGGATTCCAGGTATCAGCGCAATCAATCCGCCGACTAAGCCTGCTATAACCATGCACATGACAGAATCAATAACTGTATTGCCTGTGCTGAACGGGCTTGCAGCAACCGCAAAGTACGTGCAGACAACTCCGCAGAAATAGAAGATGCCTTCAGTGCTCAGGTTGAATAAGCCAGAACGGAAATACAGCAATGTCGCAAGTCCCGCAAATGTCAGCGGAACCATCTTAACCAGCACATATCCAAAGTAGAACTGATTCTTCAGAGGATACGTAAGCAGTGCCGTAAAATCTGATACTGGGTTCTCAGAAACGAAACACAGCACAAGGAAAGTCACTGCCAAAGCAACCAGTATTGATACAGCAATGCGCAGAGCCTCAAATGGTTTAGGATCTGTAATGCGCAGTTTCCTTTTTTTCCCAATTGCTTCAGTTGTCATAAGCAGCTCTCCCTATCTCATCACTGCTCTGCTTGTTTACGCCAAGCATATACAGTCCCATTCGATTCTCTGTCATATCTTTCAGTGAATCAAAATATGCAACAATCTTTCCTTCATACATAACCAACAGGGCATCACTCAGGGAAAGAACTTCATTCAAGTCAGCACTGACAAGCAGAATAGCAGAACCATTGTTGCGCATATCAATCAATTGACGATGGATATACTCTGCACTGCCAATATCAATTCCTCTAGTCGGCTGTTCAGCAATCATCAGTTTAGGATCTGTTGCCCACTCTCTAGCTACAACCACCTTCTGAATATTGCCTCCCGACAGAGACCTCACATTATCCTTTTCAGATGTTGTTTTTATTGAGAATCTGTCAATCAGATCAACTGCTTCTTTCTGAATCACTTTGCGATTGAGAAACATCTTTCCAGAATATGGTGCTTTTTCAAAGTATGTAGAAATCAAATTGTCCTGTATGCTTCCATCAGCCGCACAACCATCTGTCATACGATCTTCCGGAATATATGAAATACCGCTCTCACGTTTCTTATGAATTGTCATGTTTTCAATATCCTGTCCATCTACTGAAACTTTTCCATCCTGAAATGGAATCATTCCGGTAATGGCACGTATCAATTCTTCCTGACCATTGCCCTGCACTCCGGCAATACCAAGAATTTCACCTCTGCGAATAGAAAAACTGACATGATCTACTTTCGTTACTCCCTGTTCACTGTAAGAAAGATCTTTCACTTTCAATACAACAGAATTATCTTCAACGGTTTTACGCAAAGATTCAAATGAATTATCCAGTTTTCTGCCAATGATCAGTTCAGTCAATTTATCCAGAGTTACATCTGCCGCTTCGTATGTTCCTTTTGTTTCTCCACATCGAATGACTGTAATTCTATCAGATATCTCTTTTACTTCATTCAGCTTATGGGAAATGAATATAATTGTATGTCCCAATCGTTTAAAGCCCTTCAGCTGTTCAAACAGGGATTCAGTCTCCTGCGGGGTCAATACAGCTGTCGGCTCATCAAGAATAATAACTTTTGCATTTCGATATAATGTTTTAAGTATTTCTACTTTCTGCTTTGCACCGACTGTCAGATCTGACACTTTATCGGTTACATTGATTTCACTGAATCCGTATTTCTCGGCCAGCTCTTTTGTCTGTTTAATTGCTTCATTCTTATCAAGAATGATGCCGTTTTTCGGTTCAGCCCCAAGAACAATGTTCTCAGCAACTGTAAAGCTTGGTATCAGCATAAAATGCTGATGAACCATTCCAATTCCACTATTGATTGCTTCCATGGAATCACTGAAATTCACTTCATTTCCATTATAGAAAATTTTACCTTTGGTTTGTTTTTCAATCGCAAAAATGATATTCATCAAGGTTGATTTTCCTGCTCCATTTTCGCCTACAATGGAGTGAATCTCACCTTTCTTGAAATCAATGCTGATATCACGATTTGCTACTGTACCATTGGAATAAATCTTGGTTATATTCTGTAAGCGCAGAATAGTGTCGTCCATATCTGTATCCCCTTCAATTGTAAAGAATGCTCTATCCTCTCAGATAGAGCATTCTATTAAATGTTACCTGAAGCCTTAGTTCAAAGCTGTTTTAGCAAGATATGTATCGTAAGCAGTGTTATCAACAAGCTGGTCAACAACCTTTGTTGTACCGTCTTTTGCTTTGTTTACATATTCTTCAACTGTTGCTAACTGCTCTGCTGTCATGTTTGCTTTGTAGTTGTCGTTTTCAGCAAGTCCGACACCATTGTCTGCAAGAGTCAGAGTTTTCTGTGTTCCATATTTTGCAGTGCCTTCGATCATCTCAGTAACTGCACCTAAGATACCCTGATCGCACTTCTTCTCAGCAGAAGTCAGAATCTGCTTAGCAATTTCAGGCTTCTCTTCAGCGAAGATTGCATACTGGTCAGAGTCAACACCGATTGCCCAGAATCCCTTTTCAGCAGCTGCTTCGAACATGCCGTTTCCAGCTCCGCCTGCTGCATGATAGATAACATCTGCACCCTGGTTGTACATGCTGAGTGCGAGTTCTTTTGCCTTGCCTGTATCCTGGAAATCACCGACGAATCCACTGATGACTTTGCAGTCTGGATTGACATCATTGACACCCTGCATGAATCCAGCTAAGAACTGTTTGATTCCATCAAGTTCCATACCGCCGATGCATCCAACGATATTGCTTTCTGTCTTAACTGCTGCAACTACACCAGCAATATAACCGATCTGGTTGGAAGCATATGTGATTGCGTAAACATTATCCATTGTGTTCGCTGCTGCATCGCTGTAATCAAAGTTCAAGAACTTGATATCAGGATAGTCAGCTGCAACTTTCAGCATATATGTCTCATACTGGAAGTTTCCTGAAATGATGATGTCATAGCCATCTGATGCTGCCTGACGGTAAGCTGTTTCCCATCCGCCTGCGTCTGTTCCCATTTCAATCAGCTGTGTTTCAACTGCATCTCCGTATTTTTCTTTCAGAAGAGTAAGTCCATTGTTTGTAACATCGAAGTAGGACTGGTCACCTACATAAGGCAATACCAGAGCAATACGTGTTACGTCTGTTCCTGCAGCTGCGGTTGATGCTGCTGCTGTTGAAGAAGCTGCTGCGCTGTTGGAACTGCTGCATGCCGTTAATCCCAAAGTCATGACGCCTGTCAGTAATAATGATAATACTTTCTTCATTTCTTCCTCCTGTGTATTTCATTGGATCCTGTCTCCAATTTACACTCATCTAACAGAAACTCTTCGCTTCCTCTGCTGTTTATCCCCAACATCCCATATTGCAATTCAGCTTTGATTTCAGCCGTCTCGCTGGATGTATTACCCTGTTCAAAATATAGCGATATCATAGCATACTGCATATCCATTATCAATCGAATCCATTGCCGCTTTTTCATCTTTTTCAGGGAAATACTCAGGGGGATTTCTGCCCGTTTTCCGTGATCATTTTCCGCATAAAAAGCGCCCTTTTTACATAGATGCACTGCCTGATAAGTACGATTTCCCTTCATGCCGAAAATAAATTCAGCATCTTCTTCCCCCGTATAGAAAAACCGCCAGGTGATTCTTTGATACTTCTGATCGATATCTCCAAAGTCCACCATGCCCCTATGCAGACTCAATCCTCTTTCACTCAGTTCTGCCTTGCCATTTACTTTTACCAGTCCCTGCATGGTCTTAAAGCGGACACCGCCATAATCAAGGCCTCGGTCTTCATTCTTCCATTTGGCAAACTCCAAAAGGGCATCTATGTTTCGATCAATTTGAAAACTCCTGACCCATATATAACTCTTCTTCACGTCTTCCATGCAGCGGATATTAAGACTGTATGCCTTCAGCGGCACATGCACAGATGACGGAATCTTGAAAGATACTGTCTGACTATCTGTTTCCGGTCCGTGTATTTCTCTGCCATCTGCTGTTTCCAGCACAATGTGATATCTGACATTCAGCTTCTCAGGATTTTCGATTCTGAACGTCAGTGTCTGTCCTGCAAACAATGATGTAGAAAACTGAGGCTGATAGCGGCAGTCATATACTTCTTCCGGTGTATGCAGGATGACCTTGCGTACTTTCAGCAGTGCCTTCTTATATCCATGCAGTATGATCAGTTTCAGTTTTCCATCTTCTTCCTGAAGATGGGTTTCTGCATAGCGATTCGATAGAGTACGGAATCCCCACACACCATACGGAAGTGAAAAGTCAGCGCATATCCTATCTTTGCGTTCTTTCAATGACGGATCTATCTTGATCTCATTCAATCGGCAGGCAATCCTGGCAAACAGCTTTGCTGAGTCTGTAACGGTTGTCTCATTCAGACTTCCTAAGCTGCTGCTTCCAATCAGCGTATCGTGAAGCGGTTCAATCCAGTAAGGACTGATATTCTCTATGCC
>CALEMD010000127.1 GCA_937902945.1 uncultured Erysipelotrichaceae bacterium
AGATGCTATGATCAGATCAATCATGATATCTGCAGAATGGACCTGCCAGTTGTAATTGGTGTAGATCATGCAGGTCTTGTAGGCAGCGATGGAGAAACACATCATGGAGTATTTGACATCGGTTTTCTAAAACCTTTGCCAAACATCATCATCGCGCAGCCAAAAGATGCGGAAGAAGCTAGGAATATGATGTTTACTGCATTCAGCCAGCAGCATCCTTTTGCAATACGTTATCCTAAGGGGAATGTACAGTGCTCGAGCGTAAAAGATATGCAGAAGATAGAAATAGGAACCTGGGAGATGCTGAACGATTTAGAAGGCAGCAAAGCAGCTGTATTTACCTATGGTGAGGATGCCAATAAGGTATTGAACAAGGTTTCTGTAAACAATCTTTCAATTCTTGTGGTAAACTGCCGCTTTTTCAAACCGATAGACATTGAATGCATTAAAATAGTAGCTAAGGCTGGCATCCCTGTTTATATCTATGAAACAGATATGAAAGAGGGCGGACTTGGTTCTTCAGTGCTTGAATCCTGCTGTGATCTTGATATAAAGATGGAAATTATCAGACTTGGAATATCTGATCATTATGTACAGCAGGGCAGTGACAATCAGCTGAGAAAATCTGAGAGAATTGATATGAATACTCTCTTTGATATGATATTGAAAAGAATTCAGTAGAAGGGGATTAATATGATTCAGCATCTGTACGTCGAAAACTTTGTACTTATTGACAGACTGGACATTGATTTCAGCAAAGGGTTCAGTGTTTTTACAGGCGAAACAGGTGCAGGAAAGTCCATTCTTATTGATGCTATTTCTTTGCTTTGCGCAGATAGAGCAAATGGTTCTTTAATTGCTAAAGGAAGCAGCAAAGCAATTGTTGAGGGAACATTTGATTTAAGCGATGATATGCATGCAAAGACAGTACTTGCAAATGCTGGATTTGATATTGATGAATTGACTGTATTTACAAGAGAAGTAATGTCTTCACAGAAAAGCATAGCTAGAATCAACCATAGGGTAGTAACTGTTGCGTTGATGAAGGACTGTCTAAGGTGTCAGATTGATATTCACAGCCAGCGCGATTCGCAGTATCTGCTTGATGCTTCTCAGCATATCCATCTTCTTGATGAATTTGCTGAAGACGGTGCAGAATTGGAAAAAGTACAGAACCTTTATACAGAATACAGCCAATTGTGCATACAGAAAGATCAGCTTCTGAATGAAAAATTCGATCTTTCAGATCTTGAATTTTTCAAATATCAAATAGATGAAATTGAACAGAGTCATCTCAAGGTTCATGAAGACGAAGAGCTTGAACTCAAAGAAAAAAACTTTCGCTCAATTCAGGAATCATACGAAAGACTGCATCATCTGACAGATTTATATGATGATAGCATTTCAGATACGCTATATGAATTCAATCATACATTGCAGGGCATCAGTGGTAATGAAGATCTGAAGCAGATACAGAACACTGTCAATGACAGCTATTATGCATTTTCTGATGCGGCAGAACAGCTCAAACAGAAGCTTGAAGAATTCCAAATGAGTGAGGATGATATCAATGCTATGGAAGAAAGACTGTTCCTGCTTCAGAAATTGAAGAGAAAATACGGCGGCAGCATTGAATCAGTTCTGCAGAAGAAAGATGAATTGATTAAGAGAACGCAGCAGTTTGAACACAGACAGCAGTTTTTGGATGAAATTGACGTTCAAATCATTAAAGCGAAAAAGAAGTATGCATTGGCGGCTGAAGAACTGCATAAAGATCGCAGGAAAGCTGCTGATTTGCTTGATAAGAAGATCTGCAGCAATCTGAAAGATCTTGCTTTGCCGCACGCAAGATTCAAGACGGAAATAACCGGCATTGATGCATCTTTCTATGGCAGCGACAGAGTTGAATTTCTTATTGCAATGAATCCCGGAGAAGATTTGAAGCCTTTGAATAAAACAGCGAGCGGAGGCGAACTTTCTAGGCTTATGCTGGGTCTTAAGGAAATATTCACTGATCTTCAGGGAATCAAGACTGTCATATTTGATGAAATAGATACGGGTGTAAGCGGACAGGTTGCATCAGCTATTGGTAGAAAAATGCATGCACTTTCTAAAAATACACAGGTGTTTGCAGTAACTCATCTTGCTCCAGTAGCAGCATATGCAGATCATCATTATCTTGTTCAAAAAAACGTCCATAGTGGCAAAACAACAACTGAGATTATGATGCTAAATTATGACGAGACGATCAATGAACTTGCATTGATATCTTCTGGAAACAACAGCAAAGTCAGCTGTGATGCAGCTGAGGAACTTTATAGAAACGCGCGGGAAAGATAGATATGTCACGTATCTATTTTCATATAGATCTGAACGCATTCTTTGCAAATGCTGAGATTCTGATCAATCCTGAGCTGAAAGGCAAACCAATTGCTGTTTCCGGAATTTCAAGACGGAGTGTCGTGTCTACTGCCAGCTACGAAGCAAGAAAATTTGGTGTTCATTCTGCTATGCCGATCGCTGAGGCACAGAAACTCTGCAGTGATCTGATTGTAGTTCCAGGTCACTATTCTTGGTATACAGAGCTTTCTAATGATTTTATAAAGATTATTCGATCGTATACAGATAATATTGAGCAGGCTTCTATTGATGAATGCTATGCAGATATGACAGAAGCAATTGCAAAATTCAGCAAACCTCTTGATCTTGCTTTTCAGCTGCAGAAAAGAGTTCTGACTGAACTCGGATTGCCATGTTCCATCGGCATCGGACCGAACATGTTTTTAGCTAAAATGGCAAGCGACATGAAGAAGCCAATGGGAATAACAGTCTTAAGAATCCGCGATGTCCCAGCAAAAATGTGGCCGCTGCCAATTGGTGAAATGCGTGGGATCGGAAATAAGACAGTGCCGCTTCTTGAAGCTATTGGAATTCATACAATAGGGGATCTTGCAAGATATGAAGTGGATAATCAGCTCCGTCAGATTTTTGGAAAGAATACTG
>CALEMD010000128.1 GCA_937902945.1 uncultured Erysipelotrichaceae bacterium
AATAGCTGCTCAGTATCTTTTTCTCATTGATTCTGATGCTCTTGGATATATGCATCATTTCCTCAACAAGCTCTGCTGATTGAACCATATTTGAAACCGCAAAGAAATGCATATACTGTGAATAAAACAGAATATAGTAGTCGTTATTCATTTCATAGATTCTGACTGAGTAGCTGCATTCATTGCCTTGGTAATCGGTATATGTTCCGCTATCAGAAGCAGCTTCCTGCATGTTTGATATCTGCAGTGTCTCAAGCTGCTGATCAGGATAATAGGCACTGTTAACGATGCTCTGCACATCCAGATTCATGATAAACTGGGTTCCTTCATAATTGAATGTGTTGCTGGAAGCAGTACTGTCTATGCGGCCGATAGATGGCTGAACATAATATGCATATAAATTCTTGCTGTAGTCAGGCGAGCTTGCGGGTATGCTTAAAGCATCATTCAAACTGTCCTGAATCATCTGCTGATAATCTCTGCTGTATTCCGTACAGCCGGTCATAAACAGCAGGCACGCTGATATGCATATCCAAATCTTCTTCATCTATGTACCTCAGTATTATTTTATCATATTAATCTTGCTGTCACACACGTTATGAAGGCTTGCCTGCAGTCTGTAAATCGGCTGCTGCAGTGACATGAATCTTGATTCATATTCAGTTATCGCATCTTCTGGATGCGGACTGCGTCTGTAGTTAACACTGATTTCGTCAAGCATAAATCCCGATTGCTGAAAATACAGCACTGAATCTTCAAATAAATCCTGGTTGTCTGTCTTCATCCGTATGCAGCCGTTTTTATTCAGAACATACTGATACATGCTTAGAAATTTCTCACTGGAAAGACGGCGCTTATGTGTGTATTTTTTCGGCCATGGATCCGAAAAATTCAAATGTATCATGTCAATCTCATTCTCATCAAACCAGTCGAGCAGATGCTCTGCATCGTTGACAATCAGCTTCTGCTTATGCATTTGTAAGCCTTCAACAGCCTTACGGCAGGCAATAGCAGCAGCCGTGCGATCTTTTTCTATTCCGATCCATCCTTCTTCAGGGTACATTGCGGCCATTTGATTCAGATAATCACCTTTGCCTGTCCCAATTTCCACATGCAGCACAGAACATCCTAATATTTTCTTCCAGCTGCCTTTATAGGATACCGGATTATCCATTGCATAATCACTATGTTCGCAGAGGTATGGCTCTGCCCATTTTTTCTTCCGCATTCTCATCTTCTGATAACCCCAGGATAAAAAGAAGGCACTAGGCCTTCTTCTTAAATACTCTCCTCTCCGCATTATCACGGGAATGGAAATCACCATGAGAGCTGTGCTGCGGCCGCATCGGCTTCTTTTCTTCTACATATCCTTCCGGCTTAGGCTGGCATTCTCTTGCGGATACCTTAACCTTGCCCTTTTCATCTACTCCGATTACCTTAACCTGAATCTTGTCACCAACATGCAGTGCATCAGTGATCTTATCTGTTCTTCCCCATGCAAGCTGACTGATATGCAGCAGTGCATCAGTACCTGGGAACAATGTTACAAATGCGAATGATTCACGGATTTCAGTAACTGTTGCATCATACACTTCACCGACTTTAGCAGTACGGATCAGATTCTCAATTGTTGCTTTAGCCTTGTCTATCATTTCCTGATCTGTATGGTAGATTACGCAGCGTCCATCATCCTCAATATCAATCTTGACTCCATTGCAGTCTTCAATGATCTGGTTGATGATCTTTCCGCCTGTACCGATAACATCACGGATCTTATCAGTTGGAATAGAAAGCTTTTCCATTTTCGGTGCATATTTGCTGACATGATCTCTAGGAGCAGAAATAGTAGCTTCCATGTTGTCAAGAATCTGCATGCGTCCTTTGCGTGCCTGTTCAAGAGCTTCTGTGAGCACTTCCTGTGAAATTCCCGTTACCTTAATGTCCATCTGCAGCGCTGTGATTCCATTGCGCGTACCAGCAACTTTGAAATCCATATCGCCATAATGATCTTCCATGCCCTGTATATCCGTAAGGATGGAATAATGCTCACCTGTCGTAATCAAACCCATTGCTACTCCGGCAACCATGGCCTTGATTGGAACACCGGCAGCCATCAGAGACATAGAACCTGCACAGATACTTGCCTGTGAAGTAGAACCATTGGATTCGAGTACTTCAGCAACTGTGCGTACAGCATAAGGGAACTCCTCTTCACTAGGCATAACCTGCAGAAGAGCTCTTTCACCAAGAGCACCATGACCGATTTCTCGGCGGCCTGGGCTGGACATTCTTCCAACCTCACCTACTGAAAACGGAGGGAAATTATACTGATGCATGAAGCGCTTTTCTTCGACTTCCGTCAGATCATCAATAATCTGATCGTCGCCTAATGCACCCAATGTTGTTATAGACAGAACCTGTGTCTCCCCGCGAGTGAACATAGCAGAGCCATGCACTCTAGGAAGAATATCAATTTTCGAATTCAGAGGACGCAGTTCATCCAATCCTCTTCCATCCGGTCTGATCTTTTCTTCAGAAATCAGTCTGCGGACTTCGCCAGCTTCAATTTCAACACAGTATTCATGGCACTGCTTGACAGCCTTGTCACGTGCAGCATCATTTGCATACTCAAGTTCGCCTACAGCTTTTTCCATTTCAGCAGTAATGTCATCTATTTTGCCATAGCGTTCCAGCTTGCCTTTAATAGAAACTGCTTCTTCAATGCGTTTCTTGCCAAGTTCATTGACCAAAGTCTTGACAGCTGGATCAATCTCATAGAGAACCACTTCCATCTTTGGCTTTGCTACTGCTGTGATTACTTCTTCCTGAATGGCACACAGTTCCTTAATTGCATTATGTCCAATCTGCAGAGCTTCAAGCATATCTGCTTCAGATACTTCTTTAG
This sequence comes from uncultured Erysipelotrichaceae bacterium, assembly GCA_937902945.1. Lineage (GTDB taxonomy): Bacteria > Bacillota_I > Bacilli_A > Erysipelotrichales > Erysipelotrichaceae > Bulleidia. The sequence goes on from CALEMD010000128.1 coordinate 2,906, forward strand.
CGCCTGCTTCAACCATGTTGATTGCTTCTTTTGTGCCGGCAACAGTCAGTGATAGGTCAGCAGCAGCGGACTGCTCAACACTTGGATTGATTACATACTCACCATTGACTCTAGCAACAATGACACCTGCAATAGGTCCATTGAACGGAATGTCAGATACGCAAAGTGCAAGTGATGCACCAAACATTGCAGTCATTTCACTAGTGCAATCCTGATCGACTGAAAGAACAGTATTAACTACCTGCACTTCATTGCGGAATCCCTCTGCGAACAGCGGACGGATTGGGCGATCGATCAGACGTGCTGTCAGTGTTGCATGTTCTGAAGGACGTCCTTCTCTTCTGAGGAATCCGCCTGGGATCTTTCCTACAGAATACATTTTTTCATTGTAAAGAACTGTCAGCGGAAAGAAGTCTGTGTCTTTAGCAATTTTGCTTGCTGTTGCGCAGGACAGAACAACTGTGTCATTGTAGCGAATCAATACAGATCCGCCTGCCTGCTTTGCCATCTCTCCGTTTTCTACTGTAATGGTACGGCCGTGAAAATCCCAACTTTTGGTGTACTTCTCCATTTGCTTTTCCTCTATTTTCTCTTCTTATATTTAACGGACCTATTCTAACACAACCTGCATTTGATTAACAGCCGCGGATTCACAAAAGAAAAGAGCGCCAACTGCAAAACTAAGTTCCAGTAACATAGGTCTTGAATGGAAGTTAGTCT
>CALEMD010000129.1 GCA_937902945.1 uncultured Erysipelotrichaceae bacterium
TGACAGGCTTTGACTGCTTGTGATAAGATGCATCTCTGGTTCTGACAATGATGATCCTGTCATAGTTCTGTTCCAGTGCCCAATCAACCGGTATCTTGCAGGCAATGCCTCCATCAAGATACGGAATGCCATCCATCATTACCGGTGCTGATGCATATGGAACAGTGGCTGATGCCTGTACTGCTTTGAATATATCTTTGCATTTGCCATTCTCAAAGTATTCATTCTTTCCAGTCAGGCAGTTGGTTGCAGTGCATACAAAGCGTCTAGTTGGATCATTGAAGGTCTTTTCATCTAAGGGTTCAAGTTCATTCAGATCTTCAAACAGATAATGGAAGCCAGTGACGCCGTGTTCTCTTCTGAATGCTTTGATGCCGCAGTATTCAGAGTCGTGTCTATGCATCAGATTGATATGCGGTGCTCTGCCGATCTGTCCTGATACATAGCTGATGGCAGTCATAGCACCGGCAGATACACCGATCACTGTCTGCATGTTCACATCCATCTGCATCAAAGCATCCACTACCCCTTCGGTATATAGACCTCTCCATGCCCCGCCTTCCAGCACCAAGCATCCTGGTGTCCGTTTGTCTGAAGCATGTCCCTTGGGAATTGCGTCTATTCTTGCTTTGAGTTCATCATCCATTTTTTTCATATGTTTATTTTAGCGCAGAGATTTGGAATGGCAAATATACAGATTCAGGCAATTGGAAATCTTATCTCTATTTCTGTGCCTTTTTGGAATATGCTATGCAAAGAGATGCTGCCATGCATATCCTGTACTGCATGCTTGACAATAGAAAGACCCAGACCTGTTCCGCCGGTTTCTTTTGAATGACTCTTATCTACACGGTAGAAGCGTTCAAATACACGGCTCTGTGCTTCTTCTGGAATGCCGATGCCGGTATCGCTCACTTTCAATACTGCTTCTGTATCAAGGGCGCTGACTTCTACATGTATTGTTCCGTCTTTCCTGTTATAGCGTATAGCATTATCCATCAGGTTGAAGATAATCTCTCTGTATAGGCGTTCACTGCCTTTTACAGATACCGGTTCTGTTTCTAAAGTGACATGAATGCCTGCTTCTGAGGCTTTATCAGTAAGTGCATTGACTTCCTGTTTGACCACTTCATCCAGTTCTACTGTATCGTCGGATAGATTCTTTCCTTCATCGAGCTGTGAGAGATTGATGATATCTTCAATCAGCTGCACTAAACGTTTTGCTTCGTTCTGAATGCGCAGTCCGAAATCTATCGTATCTTCTGGCTTTACCATGCCATTGGCAAACAGTTCAGCATTGCCCATAATGGCATGCAATGGTGTCTTCAGCTCATGGGATACATTGGCACTGAATTCCTGGCGGTTCTGTTCCGCAAGCTGCTTCTCAGTAATATCAAATGCAAGAATGCAGATGCCTGTAATCTTATCATTGCCATGTATTGGATTGGAATCCATCTGGTATACACGGCCATTCTTCTCCATGGTTATCTCACAGGGATTTCCTTTAGAGGCTTCCTGTACAAGATGCTGCATATCTGCACTGCGATCCGCATTGAGAAAGCTCTGACCAATGCATGTACTGTCAATCTGAAACAATTGCTTGGCGGCATCATTGATGCTTAAGATCTCGGTTTTCTCATTCAGAAGAATGAGTCCTTCACTCATCTGTGAAGTAATCGTCTCAAATTCTATCTGTCTCTTTTTGAGTTCCTGCATCTGTTTTTCTATCTTATTATGCTGTCTGTCAATTCTGACTAGAAGCGGAGACAGTTCATCATAGGTCTGATTCTTCAAGGGATGATCAAGATCCAATTCATTGAGCGGCTTGACGATTCTCTTTGAAAGTCTAGAGGCAATGAATGCAGCTGCACCTGCACCTGCAAGAATGATAATCAGAAATGGCTGTATCATTCCAAGCACTAAAGTAAAGATTGTGTTCTGCGCAAATGAGCCGCGCAGTACAGTGCCATCACTCATTTTGAGGGCATGGTAGTAAGTCTGTGCTGACATGGTTTCAGATAAACGTTCACTGTCTCCTGTTCCATTCTGTTCTGCTTCCTTGAATTCTTCGCGATCGGCGTGGTTCTGCATTCCTGATGCAGAATTATCAGAATCATAGAGAACGGTTCCATCACTGTCAATCCAGGTAAAACGCGTACCTCCGGAATTGAGATCTGTGAAATAGGCAGTTCCTTCATTCTGAACGCCTGCGGCTGCTAAGTTTACTTGGGTAGTCAGTGATTCTTTCTGAATGCCTGTAAAATACGTATATAGAACCATCATGATGATGGCACTTGCGGAAAGAAGAACCGCAAGTACAATCAGGCAGATGGATCTGAATATCTTCTTGCTCATAGAGGATCTCCGCTCAATCTGTAGCCTACTCCTCTGACGGTCTGAATCATATCTGAGCAGGAGCCTAGCTTTGCTCTCAAAGTTCTGATATGCACATCTACAGTTCTTGTTTCCTGGTCATATTCAGTTCCCCAAACAGAAGAAAGCAGACGGTCTCTCGTAAATACCGTACCGGGGTTCTTCAGAAGCAGATGCAGTATCTCAAATTCCTTCAGCGTGAGTATGACATTCTCTCTATCGGCAATGACTGTGTGCTTTTCAATATCCATACATAGCTTTCCATACTGCAGGAATGTTTCATCCTGTTCAGAATGGGTGCGTCTAAGCACTGCCTTTACACGGGCGCCCATCTCCATCATTCCAAAGGGCTTGACTAAATAATCATCAGCACCTAGATCCAATCCGCTGATGCGGTCATATTCAGCACCTTTAGCAGTTGCCATAATAACGGGAATGCTTTTGGTATCGGCATCTCTGCGCAGTTCTTTGAGAATGCTGATGCCATCCTGCTTTGGCAGCATGACATCCAGCAGGATCAGCTCCGGTTTATTCTTTTTCAGCCTGTCGAAAAATGCTGATCCATCTTCAAATCCCTCTGCTTCAAAGCCAGTGGATTTTAAAGTATAGACTTCCATTTCTCTGATTTCTGCATCATCCTCAACTACGTAGATCATAATTCTGTTTCTCCTCTGTGCACCCCTGTCAAAGAGAACACAACCCATTCAGCGATATTGACTGCATGGTCTCCAATCTTTTCAAAGTACTTTGCCATCATCAATAAGTCTAGAGCATATTCAGAATGATCAGGGTCTTCGGCGATCATTTTCGTGAGTCCGTTCTTTGTCTTTACAAACATTGCGTCTACTGTATCATCCTGTCTGATGACTGCTTTCGCCTGTTCCTCGTCCTTCTTGACAAAGGCATCAATGCTGTAGGTAACCATAGATGTTGCCTCATCTGCCATCTTATCAATCTGCTTCAATTGTGAAGCAGTGCATGTCTTTAAATAGACAATCAGATCTGACATATCTGATGCGAGTTCGCCGATTCTCTGCAGATCATAGATCATCTTCAAGGCCGCACTGATCTGTCTTAAGTCTCTAGCAACAGGCTGCTGCTGAAGCAATAGTCTAAGACACAAAGCTTCAATCTCTCTGCCGGCATGGCTGATTTCTTCATTCAGTGCAGGCACAGTGGCAGCTAAGACAGTATCTCTGTCTCTCATTGCTTTTGAAACTGTCTGAATTGCCTGTTCACAATCACTGCCCAGTTCAATCATATCGCGATTCAGAAGTGACAGCTGTTCATCAAATCTTGTTCTCATCATCCAAACCTCCCCGTAATATAGTCTTCTGTTCTTCTGTCTTCCGGTGATGCAAACATCTTTTCTGTATCAGTATATTCAACAAGATCGCCAAGCAGGAAGAAGGCAGTGCGATCAGATATTCTGAGAGCCTGCTGCATATTATGGGTAACGATAACAATAGTATAGCGATTTTTCAATTCCATAGCCAACTCTTCAATGCGGGATGTGGAGATTGGATCTAGAGCACTTGTCGGCTCATCCATCAGCAGCACATCCGGCTGTACAGCTAAGGCTCTTGCAATGCATAGGCGCTGCTGCTGTCCTCCGGATAAGCCAAGGGCTGGCTTATTCAGTCTGTCTTTGACTTCATCAAATATAGCTGCATTCTGCAGTGATTTTTCTACGATTTCATCCAGCTGTGCTTTCTGCTTAATGCCATGGGTTCTAGGTCCATATGCAACATTGTCATAGATGCTCATCGGAAATGGATTCGGTTTCTGAAAGACCATTCCGATAGACCTGCGCAGTTCAGTTACATCTGTATCAGGGCTGTATATATCTGAATCTCGATAGCTTACTTTGCCGGTGATATGCATGCCTTTGATCAGATCATTCATTCTGTTCAGTGAACGCAGCAATGTACTCTTGCCGCATCCTGAAGGACCTATCAGAGCAGTGATATTCTTTTCTGGAATATCCATGTTTATCTCTTTCAGGGCCTGGGTCTGTCCATACCACAGATTCAGCTGTTCTGTCTTTATTACTGTACTCATTCGCTTCTTCCTTTCTTCATTCTTCTGCCCAGTCTCATAGCCAGAAGATTGATGAGCAGTGTCAGTATCATCAGTATTGCGGCAATGGCAAATGCAATTTCGAATTCTCCCTGCTCTTTTGCATATACGTATAGCGCAACGGTCAATGTCGATCCAGATCGATTCATGCCTTCAAAGTAACCGGAGAGAGTATGTGCGAATCCTGCTGTAAACAGCAGAGCTGCACTTTCTCCGATGATTCTTCCGGCACTCAATACGCATCCGGTCACAATGCCATCAATGCTGCCGGGAAGCACAACCGTTCTGATCATCCGCCACTTTCCTGCCCCTAATGCAAAGGCTCCTTCTCTTAGATTATCCGGAACCGTTTTGAGACTTTCCTGGGCAGTGCGCATAATGGTCGGCAGATTCATAATGACAAGTGTCAATGAACCTGCCAGCAGGCTTGTCTTCAATCCTAGAAACTGACAGAAGAACAGCATGCCTACTAAGCCATAGATGATGCTGGGAATGCCGCTGAGTGCCTCTGCAGCATACTCAATGATGCCCACCAGTCTTTGACTGGATGCATATTCATTCAGATAGACAGCCGTTCCTACGCCTAGCGGCAGTACAATCAGCAGACTGGTAAGCAGTACATAGATCGTATTCAAGAGATCCGGCAGTATGCCGATGGTGTTCTGCAGATAGCTAGGCGAAGTGGATAATAATTGCCAGGTGATATTCGGCAGTCCTCTGTATAGAACATAGCCGGTCAAAGACAATGAGAGACCTGCCACCAGAATGACTGCGATGAGCATCAATACTTTCAGTGAAGCGTTATAGATGCGTCTCTTCTTTGCAAAATTGGAATTCATTTTACCGTTCCTCCTTTGCGTATGATTCTATGAAGCAATGCATTGATCATCATGATGAATATAAACAGCACCAAGGCAATTGAGAAGAGTGCTTGTCTCTGCAGGCCGGAAGAGTAGCTCATCTCACTAGCAACTGCCGTTGTCAGAAAGCGTACACTCTGAAACAGGGATGGCATGTTGGCCACATTGCCAGCGACCATCATGACCGCCATTGCCTCGCCGATTGCTCTGCCAACCCCAAGCACAACCGCAGATGCAATGCCGCTGGCAGCTGCAGGCACAGATACACGGAACCAGGTCTCCGTATCCGTAGCACCCAGTGCGCGGGAAGCATCTTCATATTCTGAAGGGACTGCATCAAGGGCAGTGACAGATACCTTGATGATAGAAGGCAGTATCATGATGGCTAGAACCAATATGGCCGCGAATAGACTTGCGCCATCCGGTACATTGAAGACGCGGCGGATCATCGGCACCAATACCATCATGCCAACAAGTCCATAGACGACACTTGGTATGCCAGCCAATAGATCAACCATGCTTTCAACTATCTTTCTGACCCGCAGGGGAGCCACACTGCTGTCATAAAGCCAGCAGGAACTCCCAGCACAATTGCCCCGGCAGTACCATATACAGAAGTCAGTATGAATGGCAGTATTCCGTATGACGGATCGGCTGCTGTCGATGCCCATCTGGTTCCAAAGAGAAATTCAAACAGTCCTATTTCTCTGATCGCCGGAATGCCGGATGCGATCAGATAGACACTGATCAGAAGAACACAGGCCACACTGACTAGACCGAACAGAAAGAAGATTGTCTCAATCAGTTTTTCTTTTTTTCTGAACCTATTCTTTTCTTTCATTTTACTTTTCCTGTCTGAAATGGGCGGCTGATGCTTTCAGCCGCCATGTGCTGCTTGAATCAGTTTGCTGGTACAACACCGGCTGCAGTGATGATGGCGCTGGCTTCTGAGGATAATGCGTAATCATAGAATGCCTGTGCAGAAGCACTCAGGCTGCTGTCTGTTTTTGTAACGAATACAAATGGACGCTGGATCTTATATGTGGAATCTTTTACAGTTTTCTCACTTGGAGCAACACCATCTACAGATAATGCTTTGACAGTGTCCTTGACTGCAGATAATGAGGCATAGCCGATGGCATCTGGATTGTTGGATACCGTCGCAATGACGTCACCCGTTGAAGTCAGTTCCTGTCTGTATGCACATTTATCAGATGTACCGGTAATAGATTCAAAGCCATCTCTAGTACCGCTTCCTGCTTCTCTGCCGATGACAACAATTTCTGCATCTGCTCCCCCTACTTCCTTCCAGTTTGTGATCGTACCGGTGTATATTGCACTGATCTGTTCCAGCGTCAGATCCGATACAGTATTTTCAGTATTCACAACAGCGGTGATGCCGTCATATGCAATAACTGTTTCCTGCAGACCTGAAGCTTTTTCTTCATCCTTGAGGGAACGGCTGGACAGACCGATATCGCATCTGCCCTCGCTCACTGCAGCAATGCCGCTTCCGGATCCGGTCGGATTGTAAGTGATTGTGATGGATGGATTGGCCTTGCTGTAGGATTCACTGAGTGAACCGATCAGCTTTTCCATGGATGTAGATCCATCAGCAGCGACTGTTCCTGTATCATTCTGAGCGGATGAAGCAGATGCATTGCTGCAGCCAGCAAGAAGTATCATTGCAAGTCCCATTGAAATCCAATTTTTCTTCATGTATTTCTCTCCCTGTGATTTTCTATCACGCTAGAACTTTACAATAGCGAGGTAAAACCTATATAAGCCTGAATGTTAAATGTATGTAAAATTTTACATTTGCATAATTGGACAATCTGTTAAATTCTGATCTGTTTTATTGCAAATTTTTTGGGGTGAATTGAAAAAGTAAATTCCACAGACGGGTAATAAAGTTAAAACCGGAA